>JAPKZE010000054.1 GCA_026393955.1 Candidatus Aminicenantota bacterium | reverse complement strand
TGATGCAGATCCTAACCAGCTGATTTTATTCGAATAATAACCGGACGGGCCTGGGTTTGACCCCCTTTTGATTTCCCCATAAGATAGGGCCCATGGACGATCTGCGGGAAATCGCCAGGGTCGGCGAGGCCGTTGTCCGCGAAGCCGGCCGCTACCTGCGGGAGAACTTCGGCCGGCGGGTGGAGGCCTCCTTCAAGGGGGCCGTCGACCTGGTGACGCCGTACGATCTGGGCGCCCAGGAGATCGTCGTGGGCCGCCTCGGCACGGCCTTCCCGACCCACGGATTCCTGGCCGAGGAGGGCCTGGCCCGGCCCGGGACCTCGGACTGCCGCTGGATCATCGATCCCCTCGACGGCACGACCAACTTCGCCCACGGCTTCCCCGTGTTCAGCGTCTCGGCCGCCCTGGAATGCGCCGGCCGGCTGACCCTGGGGCTTGTTTATGACCCCATGCGCGACGAGATGTTCCGGGCCGAGGCGGGCGGAGGGGCCTTCCTGAACGGCGCGCCCGTCCGTGTCTCCGCCGTCTCGGACCTGGGCCGGAGCCTGCTGGCGACGGGATTCCCTTACGACGTCCGATCGAGCGCCGTGAACAACCTCGACCATTGGGGCCGGTTCATCGTCCGGGCCCAGGCCATCCGCAGGTGCGGATCCGCGGCCCTCGACCTGTCCTATATCGCCTGCGGCCGGTTCGACGGCTTCTGGGAGCTCAAGCTCAAGCCCTGGGACGTGGCGGCGGGGGCCCTCATGGTCATGGAAGCGGGCGGCCGGGTCACGGACTTCGAAGGACGCCCATTCGCCCTGGACGCCCCCGGTGTCGTGGCCACGAACGGGGGGCTTCACGGGGCCATCATCGAGGTCCTGAACGCGGGCGGACCGAAAGGGGGAGGCGATGAGCGGTAGGATGAGGATCCGGACGTTCCTGGCGGCCGGCGCCACGGTCTGCGGCCTGGCCGCGTTCGCCCCGGGCCGGCCGTCGCAGGCTCCCCAGGATCCCTCCGCCGTTCTGCCGCTCGAAAAGACCGTCGCCGTCGCGGCCGACGCCGGCTGGGTGGACACCTCGATCGATGTCGGACCCGGCGACGAGCTCCGCTTCACGGCCTCGGGCCGGATCGACCTGCAGCGGGGGAATCCCGAAGCCCTCTGCGGTCCCGAGGGCCTCGACCTCGTCACGGTCGACCAGCCCGTCCCGAACGCGAACATCGGCGCCCTCATCGGCAAAGTCGCCCAGCTCGTGGCCCAGCGCGTCGACGCGAATTCCGGGCTGGAGATCAAGGACGAGGTCTTCGTCCTGTTCCTGATCGGTCCGGAGGGGACGGTCACCGTCCCCTTCAAGGGGCGGCTCTACCTGGGCATCAACGAGAACGTCCTCAAGGACAACGGCGGGGGCTTTTCGGTCGTCGTGGCCCGGCGCCCGCTCTGACCGCGGCCGGACGTCAGGCCGTCTCTTCTTCTTCGGCCGCCTTGGCCGCCAGATGCTCGTCCATGAACTGGGTGGTGTACCGGCCGGCCAGGAAGTCCGTGTTGGACAGGATATCCAGGTGGAGGGGGATGTTCGTCTTGATGCCGACGATGGTCGTCGTTTCCAGGGCCGCCCGCATCTTGGCGATGGCCAGGTCCCGGCTCGGCGCGTAGGCGATGATCTTGGCCAGGAGCGAATCGTAGTTCGGCGGCACGACCCAGCCGCCGTAGGCGGCGGAGTCGACGCGGATGCCCTCGCCCCCGGGCAGGACGAGGAAGTCGATCTTGCCCGGCGAGGGCGCGAAGGTGACCGGGTCCTCGGCGTTGATGCGGCACTCGATGGCGTGGCCCCGCATCTCGAGGGCGTACGGGGGGACGTACTTCTCCCCGGCGGCGATGCGGATCTGGGCCTTGATGAGGTTGATGCCGTAGACCATCTCCGTGATCGGGTGTTCGACCTGGACCCGGGCGTTGGCCTCCATGAAATAGAATTTGCGGTCCTTGTCGACGAGGAACTCGAACGTGCCCAGGCTCTGGTAGCCGACTTCAGAGGCCGCTTCTTCGACCTCCTTGACCATGCGCCGGCGGGTCTTCCAATCGATGAACGGCGAGGGTGTCTCCTCGATGAGCTTCTGATAGCGCCTCTGGACCGAGCATTCCCGCTCGCCGAAGGCCGTGACCTTGCCCTGGCGGTCACCGATGACCTGGATCTCGATGTGCCGCGCCCCGCTGACGAACTTCTCGATGTAGAGGGACGAGTCGCTGAAGGCCGCCTTGGCCTCGCCCTGGGCGATCGGGAACATGTCCTCGAGCTGGGACGCCGAGCGGCAGATGCGCATGCCCTTGCCCCCGCCCCCGGCGGCGGCCTTGATGATGACGGGGTAGCCGATCTTCGACGCGGTCTTCTTGGCCACGGTCAGGTCTTCGATGACCGTGTCGCTGCCCGGCAGGATGGGCAGCCCGGCCTTCTTCATGGTCTGGCGGGCCTTGTTCTTGTCGCCCATGAGCCGGATGATCGAGGGCGGCGGGCCGATGAAGACCAGGCCGTGGGTTTTGCAGATCTCGGCGAACTTGGCGTTCTCGGCCAGGAAGCCGTAGCCGGGGTGGATGGCGTCGGCGCCGGTGATCTCGACGGCGCTGAGGATGTTGGCGACGTTGAGATAGCTCTCGGAGGCCTTGGCCGGCCCGATGCAGACGCTCTCGTCGGCGAGCAGGGTATGGAGGGACTGGCGGTCGGCTTCCGAGTAAACCGCGACGCTCTTGATGCCGAGCTCGCGGCAGGACCGAACGATGCGGAGGGCGATCTCCCCGCGGTTGGCGATCAGGATCTTGGATACCATCGGGCCTCAGCTCTGCGGCAGGATGGCGAAGAGCTTCTGCCCGTATTCCACGGGCTTGGCGTTCTCGGCGTAGATCTCGGCGATCGTCCCGTCGACATCGGCCTCGATCTCGTTCATGAGCTTCATGGCTTCGATGATGCAGAGGGTCTGGCCCTTCTTGACCGAGTCCCCGATGTCGACGAACGGGGCCGAGGTCGGGTCGGGCGCCCGGTAGAACGTGCCGACCATGGGGGACTTGACCAGGTGATGGCCTTTGGCGGCCTCATGGGCCTGGGCCCGGGCTTCGGCCTCCACCGCCGCTTCCGGCGTCATGGGGGCGGCGGCGGCCGCCGGGGCGACGGCCGGGGCCGGCGCCGCGGGGGGGAGGTTCCGGGAGATCTTGACCTTCAGGCCCTCGACCTCGAGCTCGAAAACCGCCAGATTCTTCTCCTCGAGGAGGCCGACCAGCCGGCGGATCTCGTCGTAGTCGATCTTGCCGCTCATGACCGTTCCCTCGGGTTCGACGGACTTGTTGTTCTTTTCGCTCATGCCCTTTTCTACCTCGCGTAAGTGAACCTACCTTATCGGCATCCCCCCTCTTTGTCAAGAATCGTCTCGCGGGCAGCCTCTCCCGCCTGGAAAAGTTTGAAGACGCCTGTCAGTGCGTCGGACTCGGCGCCAAAACAACTCGCTCGGCTTGCGCTAAGCCTCGCTCAAACACGTTCTTGGCGGTTTCCAGGGAAACTGCCCTCGCCCGCCACGCTGCCCGGCTAAACTTTTCCAATGTCGGGTTCGGCCGCCTGCTTCGCCTCCATTTCTCCCCAAAAAACCAGGAATTGACGGTTGGAGTCCCTTCCCTATAAGATTGCCCGAGGGACACGCACCGATGTTCGACCAGCTCTCCGGGCGTCTCGAGAAGATGGTGAAGTTCCTCCGGGGAGAGGTCAAGGTCACGGACAAGGCCCTGGCCGAGGCCCTGAAGATGATGCGCCTGGCCTTCCTCGAGGCCGACGTCAACTACAAGGTGGTCAAGGACTTCGAGGTCCGGATCCGGGACAAGGCCAGGGGCGAGGAAGTCCTCGGCGGGCTCAATCCGGCCCAGCAGGTCATCAAGATCGTCCACGACGAGCTGGCCGGGATCTTCGGCGGGGTCCAGAAGCCGCTCCGGTTCTCGAGCCGGCCGCCGTCGGTCTTCATGCTGGTCGGGCTCCAGGGGAGCGGCAAAACGACGACCTGCGGCAAGCTGGGCCGCTTCGTGGCGGGGATCGGGAAGGCCCCCCTGTTCGTCTCGTTCGACCTGAAGCGGCCGGCCGCCCAGGACCAGCTTCGAACGATCGTGACGGGCCTCGGCTTCCCCTTCTACGAGATGACGGCCGCCCGGATGGCTTCGCCACGGGAAGCCCTCGGGGAGCTCCTGACCTATGCCGCCAACCGCGGCTTCGATCCGCTCATCGTCGACACGGCCGGCCGCCTCCACATCGACGACGAGCTCATGGACGAGCTCCGCCTGGCCCGGGACATCCTCGATCCGGTCGAGGTGATCTATGTCGGCGATGCCATGACCGGCCAGGACGCCGTGCGCAGCGCCAAGGCGTTCGAGGAGAGGATCGGGCTGACCGCCGTCGTCCTGACCAAGCTGGACGGCGACGCCCGGGGCGGCGCGGCCCTGTCCATCGTCTCCGCGACGGGCCGGCCCATCAAGTTCATCGGCGTCGGCGAAAAGCCCGACCAGCTCGAGGTCTTCCACCCCGAGCGCATGGCGTCCCGCATCCTGGGCCTGGGGGACATCCTGTCGCTCATCGAGAAGGCCCAGGACCGGGCCGACCTGGCCGAGGCCGAGGACATGGCCCGCAAGCTCCGCAAGCAGGAGTTCACCCTCGAGGACTTCAAGAAACAGCTCGTCCAGATGAGGAAGATGGGCTCTCTCTCCGACCTCCTGGGCCACCTGCCCCAGGTCGGGCCGCTCAAGAACCTGGGCAAGGCTCAGATCGACGAGCGGCGGATCGTCCATTTCGCGGCCATCATCGATTCCATGACCCGCGAGGAGCGGGCCAACCCGAAGCTCCTGAACGGCAGCCGCCGGGCCCGCATCGCCCGCGGCAGCGGCCGTCCCGTCCACGAGATCAATCAGCTGGTGAAGCAGTTCCAGGAGATGCAGCGGATGATGAAGCAGGGTGCCGTGAAGAAGCTCCTCGGCGGACTCAAGTAATCCCGTCGCATCTCTCTCCCGGCCTTGCTCGGGAATTGCCTCTAGCTCCCCGGCCCCGGCGGCGGGAAGCGGACTCTTGGGAGCGACCCGGCAGAATCGGGGCTGAGCACTCGAAGCCGCGATTCTGCGAGATATCTGAAGAAAGGTGTTC
>JAPKZE010000111.1 GCA_026393955.1 Candidatus Aminicenantota bacterium | reverse complement strand
CTCGATCCTCCTGGGCGAGGTCTACGTCAACAACGCGTTCGCCGGCTACCAGGAACGGGACTACGGCAAGTCGGCCCTCTACGCCCGCAAGAACGTGAAGATCGACGCTTCGGACCTGCCGAACGGGATCACGGTCCGGTGGGGCGGCGGCGGGGCCAGCCACGCCCGGGTGCTGGCCGTCTACGGCGACCTGACCATGTGGAACGTGACCGTCGAGTCGGGCTATTCCCAGACCGAGGCTATCGCCGCCGGTACCCAGCCCTACACGCTGGCCCGGGGCGGCGGACTAGCCGTCTGGGGCACGGCCCAGCTCTACGATTGCGCCGTCATCGGGAACACCTGCGAGGGCGAAGCGACGTCCGCCCGGGACCGCGGCACGTACGGCGGCGGCATCTACGCCAACGGGCTCGACCTCAACGACTGCGTCATCAGCGGCAACCGGGCCACCGCCTTCGGCGCCGGGGGCGGCGGCATCTATTCCGTCGGCGGCGCGGACCGGACGGGCGGCCACGGCAATGACGCCTCCCTGACGCGGTGCACGATCAGCGGCAACCGGGTCACCGCCAATCACGCCTACGGCGGCGGCATCTTCACCCTGTCGGGCGGACCGTCCAATCTGGCTACGATGTTCCTGACTAACTGCACCATCGCCAGGAACCTGGTCGAGGACCATCCGGACTATGCCAACACGTGGCAGTGGTACGACCGCGGCGGCGGCGTCTACATGGGCGGCGGCTCGCTCTGGATGTCCGCCTGCACCATCGTCGAGAACGCGGTCACCGGGCAGCTGGCCTACTTCAGCGGCAAGCCGAACTTGGGCGGGGGCGGCGGGTGCGCCACGATCGGCAACGCCCACACCGTCGAGACGGTCTGGCTCCAGAACTCGATCGTCGCCGGCAACACCCTCAACGGCGAGAGCGAAGACTGGTTCGCCGGCTCCATCCTCGACCTCTACAGCCAGGGCTACAACCTCGTCGGGCGGGTCAATTTCAGCTGGATCCTCGTCCCGGTGCCCGACTGGATGATGTCCAGCCGCAAGCGCTGGCCCAAGCCGGGCGACCACGACGGCGTCACCCTGGGAGATGCGGTCGACGTCGCCGGGGCGCATTACCATCCCACGGCCATCTCGGCCGGGGTGGACCCGGGGCAGCCGGCCGTCCTCTGGTATCCGCCGGCCAACCTCGCGGTCGACAAGATCCCCAACCAGGATTACAGCGTCACCTATGTCAACGCGGGCTACACCGGGTTCGGCGTGCCCACCGACGACTTCCTGAACTACGTCATCCTCCAGTGCCGGTCCCAGTACGGCGCGATCCTGGGGGCCGACTTCGGGACGGAGTTCGGGGACATGACCGGGACGACCTGGTACGGACCGGCCGTCACATGGCCCTCGAACACCCAGAACGCGGCCTGGATCACGTTCTGGCACAATCTGGACACGGCCATCGGCGACCGGCTCGGCATGGCCATCCTGGGCGACGATTTCTGGGGGACCTTCACGACCGGGCCGCTCGGCGACCACGTCAACATCACGGTCAGCCGGTCAACGGAGATGTTTCACATGGAGGGCGAAGACCAGCTCGGAGCCACGCGGCCGCGTAATTCGACGGGGGACATCGGCGCGATCGAACGGTAGAATAGTCAGCCCTGACGGCGCTCGTCTCGAGCCGGCTCGAGGACGTCCGAATCCCGGCCCCGGAGAAATGATCTTTCCGCCGACGGTGTTTCCCTGCCTCCACTCTGAATGAGACGATGAGCCGACTCCCGCCGTCTCAAGATACGGGACCGATGCCCTCGGAACCTACGAAGGCATCTCCGGGCCGCCGTTCCCCATTGTGACGATCCGTCGCATGCAACTAATATATAGTTGCATTCGATGAGAAAGAAGAGTAATCTATCGATGAGCCGCCGGGATAAGGCCTTACGGCGCTTCCTATCCAGACCGGCGGATCTCAGGTTCGACGAAATGAGCCGCTTGTTGAAGGATCTCGGCTATGAGGAGATCAAGTCCGGAAAGACTTCGGGATCCCGAGTCGCCTATTTCAACAAGCTTAGCGGCCACATTATCCGGCTGCACAAGCCGCACCCCGGGAATATCATGAAGAGATATCAGATGGAATTGATCGAGGACGCCCTGAGAGCGAAAGGGTCGATCAAATGAAAAATGCTCTTCGATATCAGGACTTTATCGGCTCGGTCCACTTCAGCGCCGAGGACGATTGCTTCTTCGGGAAGATCGAGGGCATCGACGACCTGGTGACCTTCGAGGGACGTGATGTCGACGAGCTGAAGAGGGCTTTCCGGGAAGCGGTCGAGGACTACATCGGGCTGTGCCGGCGGGCCGGCCGGCCTCTCTTCAAGTCTTATCACGGGACCTTCAACATCCGCATGCCCGCCGAGCTCCACCGGAAAGCCGCGCGGAAGTCCGCATTGCTCGGCATCTCGCTCAATCAGCTCGTTCAGCGCGCCGTCGAGAGGGAGGTCCGCGAATGAGACGAAGTTCGTATGCCGCGGCAGCCGTTCTAACCCTCCTGGCCGCGGCCTGCACGGGCCAGGAAGCCGTGCTCGTCGGCAACGGCATCAATGCGGCCGGCGCGGCCGTCAACCCGCCCGTCATGCGAGCCGTCGACGGGATCGAGGGCTGGAAGCGGACCGGGCCGCCCGACCGCTACACTCAGGACGGGCTCTACGGCTACATCGACGGCGGGGCCGAGATCGTTCTTTCGTACGGCTTCCGTGAGCTCGCCGTATTCCGGTTCAAGCCCTCGGCGGACCCGGCCTCGTCGAAGGAGATCGTCCTCGAGATCTACCGGATGAAGTCGGGGACGTCGGCCTTCGGCCTCTACTCGACCAAGCTCGAGGGCGAGGAGAAGGGCTGGCTCGGGATCAAGCCGGACAACTGGATCAGCCCCGGCCAAGCCAACCTGGTCAAGGACAACTACCTCGTCAACATCCTCGCCCCCGAGTGCACCGACCAGGAGATCGGCCTGTTCATGGCGGCCGTCGACTTGAAGCTCCCGGCGTACCGGACCGTCCGGCCGGAAGGACTGGACCGGTTGCCGCGGGAAGGGCAGGTCCCCTCGAGCGGACGCTACATCAAGGGCCCGGTCGCGGCCCGCGGCGAATCGCCCTTCCTCGAAGGCGACTTCTGGGGCTTCGGCGGACCGGAAGCCGGGAAGAGCGCCACCGAGGCCTTCTCGGCGAAATACGGGACCGCGCCGGCCGTCTCGAAGCTCATCGTTGTCGAGCTGGGGAAGGCCGTCGACGCCGGGGCCGTCGACGCCGGGGTGACGGCGCTGTTCAACGAATACCTCCGGGGCGTCAAGCGAGAGGGAGCCCTCCTCGAAGGGCAGAACGAGGCCGGCCGCTGGTTCCTCTTCAAGCGGGAAGCCGCCGCGGCGGCTCTCGTTCTGGGCGACCCGGACCGCGCCGCCGCCGGAACGCGCCTCGAGAAGGCCCTGGCCCGAGCGCTCGGCCAGCCTGGCGCCTGACCGGACGCCAACCCGAAGACATCTCTTTTTCGTCCAATCCTATTCCTGAGAATTATTTCCGTGGTGGTCGTCTATATTCATTAGACGAACGGACGAGTCTTGACATATTGGTATCATTATAGTATCATACGAATGGCTAAAAAGATCAGGGAGCTGATGAGAGAGCTCGAGCGGGCTGGTTTCATGCGCCGAGGCGGAAAAGGAAGCCACCGGAATTTCGCGCATCCCGCGGGTATCGTTCTGACGATCTCCGGTCGACCCGGGCATGATGCGTTGCCGTATCAGATCAAGCTGGTCGAAAAGAAGATCGAGGAAGCTCGGAGATGAAGCCGCGCGACAGATATCTGAAGCTCGTATCGTGGTCCGAGGAGGACCGGTGCTATGTCGGATCCGTGCCGGGCTGGATCGACGCCTGCTGTCACGGGAGCGATGAAGCGGAGGTCTATCGGGGGCTTTGCCGCATCCTCGACGAGTGGATCGAGATCTATCGAAAGGACGGGCAACCGCTCCCTCCTCCGACCAATAAGCGCTACTCCGGACGCTTCATCTTGCGCACGGGACCGGAAATGCACAGGGCTTTGGCCGTCCGCGCGCTCGGCAATGGCGAGAGCCTCAACACGTTCGTCGTCAAGTCACTGAAGAAGGCTGTTCAACT
>JAPKZE010000484.1 GCA_026393955.1 Candidatus Aminicenantota bacterium | reverse complement strand
AGACCTTGCGGATCTCAGTCTTCCCGGGAGTGACAAGCTTGATGGACACCGGAACCCGGAACACGGGCACGCCCTTGGACAGATCCTGGACCTGGGCGACCTTGAGCCGGACGACCTTCCCGACCGGGTCCCATTCGCTTTTGACCTCGAAAACCGGATGACCGGGCTTGAACAGCCACTGGTCGAAAAACCAGTCGAGATTCTGGCCGGTGACGGTCTTGACCGAGCGGATGAAGTCGGCGGTGTCGACGGCGTCGAAGGCGTAGCGGTGGAGGAAGTGGCTGAGGGTCTTGAAGAAGATCTCGTCGCCGAGGATCGACCTGAGCATGTGGAGGACGAGCGCGCCCTTGGGATAGCTGTGCGAGTCGAACATGTCCTCCGGCTTGTCGTAGCGGTCCGAGACGATCGGGCGGATGTACCGGGTCTTGGCCTCCCGGAGGTAGGCGGCGAGCTTTCCCTGGAGATTGACCGCCCCCTCGTCATCGCCTCTGTCGTGGCGGTGATACAGGTAGTCCGAATACGTCCCGAAGCTCTCGTTCATCCAGGCGTGGCCCCAGCTGCGGAGGGTGATGAGGTCGCCCCACCACTGGTGGGCCAGCTCGTGGGAGACGATCCCGATCGCGGAGAAATCCGGCTCGTCCGCCTCCGAAACCATGATCCGTTCCGTCATCGCCGTGGCCGAGGTGCTCTCGGCGCCGCCGCCGAGCGGGACCGAGATTTGATCGTACTTCTGCCAGGGATAGTCGTATCCGAAGATCTCGTTGAAGAAGGCGATCATCGCCGGGGTCTTCCCGTAGGTCGGGCGGGCCTTGGCTTCGTCCCGCGGATAGACCCAGTAGTTCACCGGCAGGTTCCCGTAGGAATCCCGGACAACGACGTAGGGAGCGGCGGCCAGGAAGATGAGATACGTCGAATGGGGCAGGTCCTGGGACCAGTGGAAGGTCGTCGTCCCGGAGGCCTTGTCCTCGGCGACGCCGATGAGCCGGCCGTTGGACGCGACCTTGAGGCCGGACTTGACCGTGGCCACGATCTCGCTGGTGGCCTTGTCGTTCGGATAGTCGAAGCAAGGGAACCAGTGGTGGACGTTGTCGGGCCAGGAATCCGACCAGACGAGCCGGGGATTGTCGGGGGACTCGTCGACGAATTGAAGCCCCTGGCGGGGCTCCCGGCCGTTGTACGCGCAGGTGAAGGTCACGATCTCGCCGAACTTCGCCGGCCGGGCGAGAAAGACCTTGAGCTCCTTGTCCGATTGCTCGAATCTCAGGGGGGCTCCGTATTCGTCGACGACCGAGGACACCGTGAACTCCTCGGCGTCGAGGACGCAGGCCTCGAGACTGGCCCTGAAGGACGACAGGGTGACCGTCGCCGCCCCCTCGAAGGACTTCCGCTCCAGGTCGAGCTTGAGCTTGATCAAGTAGTGGAGCGCGTCGTAGCTCCGGCTGCGCTCGGACTGGAGCGTTTTCTTGGAGTAATCGATCGTCTGGCCGGGCAGGGCCGTGACGAGAACCATCATCGCGACGGCGATGACCGTGAGCGTTCTTCTCATGTCCGTTCTCTCCTCAGTCAAGGGGCTTCTTCCGAATGGTTTGGAGGATCCCGTCCTCCTTCATCAGGGCTTCGATCTCGGCGACCGTCCGCGGCACGCCGAGGGACAGGTTCTCGCAGCCGCTCTCCGTGATGGCGACCGTGTCCTCGATCCGGATCCCGATCTCCTCCTCGAGGCGGAACAGCTGGATGTCGCAGGCGAAGACCATTCCCGGCGCCAGGACCTCGTCCGGACCGGCGAACGGGCCGGTGACGTCGTGCGTCGCCAGGCCGATCATGTGGTTGTAGCCGCCGTAGCGGACGATCCCGGCGAAGTCCTTGGCGTAGGCGTCAAGACCTTTGTCTTTGAGCATGGCCGCGACCTTCTCGCCGACCTGCTTGAATGACATCCCCGGACGGTAGTGCGCCAGGCAGGCGTCGCGGACGGCCAGGGCGGCCTCGTAGAGCTCTTTCTGGCGGACCGAGAACGTCCCGGAGGCCGGGAACGAGGTCGAAATGTCGACATGATAATCGGCATGATCGGGGCCGGCGTCGAGGATGACAAAATCGCCGGCCTTCAGGACGCGGTCATAAGCGCTGTAGTGACCGTAGGCGTGGTTCTTCCCGGACATGATGATGGGGCTGTAGGCCTGGCCCGCCGCACCCTCGAGCCCGCAGACGAACTCGAACACGGCGGCGAGCGGCTTTTCGGCCACGCCCGGCCGGGTCGACTGGATCAGGGCCCGGTGGGCCTTGACGCCGATCCGGGCCGCCCGGCGCAGGACCTCGAGCTCGGCGGGCGACTTGATCTTGCGCAACTCCCAAACGATGGGGGAGCAGTCCCTGATCTCGACCTGGGGGAACTTGTCGCCGAGCTGCTTGACGAACTGGAGCTCCCGGGTGAGCCGCCCGTCCCACGGGCTCAGGGTCATCGACCGTTGGAGAGCGTTGAACTTCTCGTTGGCGTTCTCCGGGCCGATCTCCTCGGGTTTGAACATCGTGTAGAGGATCCTGGTTCGCTGGCACAAGCCCGCCAGGAAGGGGCCGAACTGATCGGCCGGAAGGACCCGCTCGACGCCGGTGAAGACCTTGGGGTCCCGGACGAACTCCCGCGGAATGCCTTCGCTCTCGGCCTCCGTCTCCGTCATGGTGAAGAACAGGACGCTCTCTTTCCTGAGCCCGTCGACGACGAGGAAGGCGTTCGGGACGGGGACCCCGGTGAGATAGGCGAAATCGTGGCCCTGCCGGAAGGCCACATCCGACGCGGGCGCCGAGGCGCCCAGGAAGACGGCCGCGCCGTCGGGGATCTTCTCCATGAAGCGGGCGCGGCGGGCGGCGTACTCGCCGGGCTCGAACGTCAGCGCGGCCGTCAGGGGGCCGGCCAGCACGAGCAATCCGGCCGCCCAGCCGGCGAGGCGCAGCCGCCGGTTCATCGGGACCCCCCTTGGCCGGTCCCGCCGGCCGGAGCGATCGAGATGCGGACGGACGAGGTCCATTCGCCCCGGACCCAGAGGACGAGGTCGTCGCCCTCGAGCCCCGGTATCAGTCCGGCCCGGACATCCTGGCCGGCCGCAGCCGGCCGTCCGTCGATCTCGACGCGGGGGATGGCCGCGTCCCAGCGCCGGATCCGGAGGACCGGGTTGACGGCGGGAGATTCCTTCGAGGCCTGGAGAACGACCGTCGCGCGGCCGGGGCCATCCCGTCTGAGGCGGGCGACGACGAAGGCCCGTTCCGCGGGATCGAACCCTTCGCCGCGGAACGCTTCGCCCTCGACGTCCATTTTCGGCGGCGACAGCCAGGACTTGGCCAGGGGCAGAAGGGCCTCGGCCGGCTTTTCGGTCAGGCCGTTCAGCATGAGCATCGTCACGCCGTCCGCCGTCTCCTCGTAGGGCCGCCAGGACTGGATATGGGCCAGGGAGCTGTGCGAGACCCGGTCGGGGGCGAGGGCCCAGCGGCCGCTCGAACGGATCTGCTGGGAGACGGGCCAATGGTTCCACCAGGGGAAGATCGACCGCTCCCGGATGATCTCCCCGGCATAGCAGTCGATGGCCACGTTCCTCGGGTCGACGATGACGTAGGGGCTGAAGCGGGCCTTCAGGTTGACCCTGAGGATGTTCCCGCCGGCCGGCCGGACCAGCCATTGATGTCCGTCCGTGTCAAAGTCGCTGATGCGATGGAGCGTCGCCAGCGTCTCGGCGTCGAAGGACGCCTTCTCGCCGGGCGGCCTCGTGGTACTGCCGGAAATTATTCCATTCCTTGCCTTCGGCCGGATCGAGGCGCGGTTTGGACGACCAGACCCTGATCTTGCGGACGCAGGAGCCGTCGGGGTAGACGGTATAGGTCTCCTCGACCCAGTCTCCCCACCCCGTCAACGGGTCGATGTTGACGAGGTCGTCATTGACGCTGACCGGCGCGTACCGCCAGAGGACGACGACCCGGGCCTCATTGCTCTCGAGAATGCGGGCGTGGGAGAAAAGGGCCTGCTTGTCGGCCATGGGCTCGGCGCTCGTCGGCATCGCCGGGACCTGGGTCTCGTAAAATTCGTTGGTGTACCAGATGCCGTTCTCCGTGACCCAGGCGGGGATGTAGCTCGTGCCGCGCCAGAAGACGAGCCGGTTCGCGGTGTCATCGAAGCGGACGACGACATCGGCCGCCTCGCCGACACGCCACGGGTTCTCCCATTCCTCGGCGTAACGGAGCCGGGCGTAATAGGCCCCGAAGCGGCCAGGCCCTTTCGGTCCCGAGGGCAGGACCGGGGGACCGAGAGGCGAGGGGCCGGACGGCTTGACGCGGGAGGACGCCGCCACGGCTTCGGAGGGGTTCAGAGCGGCATCGGAGATCCGGACCTCGTCGATGATCCCGT
>JAPKZE010000259.1 GCA_026393955.1 Candidatus Aminicenantota bacterium | reverse complement strand
TAGGCGCCGGCCTTGCTGGCGTTGGTCTCCAGGGTCGGGGGGAACTGGCCGAGAATGTAGTTGCGCGCGCTCTCCGTCTCCTCCGCCCCGAACCCGCCCTCGGCCTTTTTCAGGAGGTCGAAGACGAGGTCGAGCATCTCGCCGATCTTGTCGTTCTTGGTGTAGGAGCCGATCGTGGTGATCCCGCCGACGGCCCAGGTGCGGGCCGCGCTCGAGGCGCCGTAGGTCAGGCCCCGCTTGATCCGCAGCTCGGTGTTGAGCCAGGAGGTGAACCGGCCGCCGAAGAGCGTGTTCATGGCCGAGGCCGCGGCCGTGATCTTGTCCCCCATGGCATAGCCGGGCGCGCCGAGCGAGAAGTAGGCTTGGGTCGCGTCCGGCTTGTCGATGAGGACGAGCGTCCGGCCCTGCGGGCGGGGCAGGGCGGGGATGGCCGCCGCGGGGGCCGGGCCGGCCGGGTTGGCCAGGCGGCCGAGGGTCTTCTCGAGGAGCGCTTTGAGCGCGGAGGCGTCGATGTCGCCGACGACGGCGGCGACGGCCCGGTCGGGCCGGTAGCTCTTCCGATAGAAGTCTTTGACGGCCTGGACGGTCATCCGGCCGAGGGACGTCTCCGTGCCCGAGGCCAGGTGCCCCATGGGATGGCTGCCGAAATAGGCCTTCTGGAAGTAATAGCGAACGGCCGCCCCGGCATTGTCCTTGGCGGCCTTGAGGCCGTCGATCCGGAGGGACCGCTCCTTCTCGAATTCGTCCCCGGCGAAGGCGGGGTCGGAGAGGACGGCCGCCGCGATCTCGAGCAGCCGGGGGAAGTGCTGGGCCAGGCTTTCACCGGTGACCTGGGCGTACTCTTCCGAGGCGCCGACCCCGAAGCTCGCGCCCATGAAGTCGAGGGCTTCGGCGATGGCGTCGGCGCTCATCTTCGAGGTCCCCTTCATCAGCAGGGCCGCCGTGAGCCCGGCCACGCCCTCGGCCGAGGCCGGTTCGGCCGCCGAGCCGGCGCCGCCGACGAACATCCGCAGGCTGACGAGCGGCACGCCGGCGTTCCGAAGGTGATAGACCGTGAGCCCGTTCTTGAGGACGATCTTCTGGGGCGCGGGAAGCGGGGAAGCGGCCGCGAGCGCCGCTGGCAGCGCCAGCAGGCCGGCTAAGCCGAGAGCGAGCGCCGTCCGGACAGGGGTCTTCACTTGGCACCTCCCTCGGGAATGAGCTTGCCGACGGTCTTGTTGGCCTCGGTGAAGCATTTCCGGGCGGCCGCCTTGATCCGGTCCGGCGTGACGGCCGCATAGTCGTCCATGATCGTGAACAGCTTGGTGAAGTCGCCGTAGACGAGCTCGGTCGCCCCGAGCTGGTTGGCCTTGCCGCCGATCGTCTGCAGGCCCCGGTAGAAATCGCTGCGGACGATGTTGAGGGCCTTGTCGAACTCCGGGGCGGTCAGGCCGTCCGTCCGGACCTTGGCCAGCTCCTCCTCGATGACCCGGTCGATCCGGTCGAGGTCGGCCCCCGGCCGGGGCTCGACGATGATCGAGAAGAGCTGGGGATCGACGGTCTCCGAGAGGCCGCCGCCGACGTCGATGGCCAGGGCCTCCTCCCGGACCAGACGGCGGTAGAGCCGGCTGCTCTCGCCCGAGAGCAGGGGCTTGGCCAGGATCGAGAGGGGCAGGAAGTCCGGGTCCTTGACGGCCGGGCCGTGCCAGACGGCCAGGAAGGACGGCGCCTGGGCCTCCTTGCGCATGACCACGGTCTTCGTCCCGAGCTGGGGCGGCTCGACCGTGCTCACGGGCGGCGGGGGAGGGGAGGCCTTGATGGGCTCGTAGTATTTCTTGATGAGGGCGAGGGTCTTGGCCGGATCGATGTCGCCGACGACGACGAGAATGGCGTTGTTCGGCGCATAATAGGTTCGGTAGTAGGCCATGACCTCGTCGCGGCGCCAGCTGAGGATGTCGCTCATCCAGCCGATGACGTCCCAGTGGTAGGGGTGGGCCATGATGGCGGTGGCCCGGACGGTCTCCGAAAGGAGGGCGTCGTTGTCGTTGTCGACGCCGAGCCGGCGCTCCGAGGCGATGACGCCGCGCTCCGACTCGAAGACCTCGGGCACGAAGGCCAGGCCCTGGATGCGGTCGGCCTCCATGGCGATCATGGCCTCGAGGGCGGCCGGGGGGAACCAATCCGTATAGGCGGTCATGTCGTCGCCCGTGTAGGCGTTGTTGCTCCCGCCCCGGAATTCCATGCGCCGGTCGAATTCGCCGGGGCCGATCGCGGGCGTGCCGTTGAACATCATATGCTCGATGAAGTGGGAGACGCCCGTCAGCCCGGGCCGCTCGTTGCGCGATCCGACACGGAAGAACGTATACAGGGCCACGCTGGGGACGTTGTGGTCCTCGACGAGAAGGACCTTGAGCCCGTTCGCCAGCGAATGGACCTTGACATCCTCTTTTGTGAACGCCGCCGTGAGCGTGAGTGACAGGGCGGCCAGGGCGACAAGCAGTCCTCCGGCTCGTTTCCTCATGCGGTCACCTCCGGTATGATAGGTCATTTATTATACCACTACCCAAGGCTGAGAGATGTCCTCGGAGTGAGCATCAGCGGTGATTTAGCCGGTCGGGAGACGGACGAGGGGAGTTTCCCTGGAAACCGCCAAGAACGTGTTTGAGCGAGGCTTAGCGCAAGCCGAGCGAGTTGTTTTGGCGCCGAGTCCGGTGAACTGAACGGCGTGAAAAATCACCGCAGCGAACGAAGAGGATATCTCGAAGCCGAACTTGACGGCTTCTCGGCCGCTGGAGTATATACGGGCAGAAAGGCTGAGGACCCCATGAGCACGCCCGAGACCCGGTTCGAATTCGTGAAGTCGATGAAGAACGTCTCGTCCTACCCCTTCATCCACAAGTTCCTGCCCTTCGACCGCTACGCCATCCGCCCGCCGGCCTCCCTCATCGTCAAGGCCGTTCTCAAGACCTCCGTCACCCCCAACCAGCTGACTAAGACCTCTTTTGTCTTCGCCCTTCTGGCCGGGGCGGCCTACGCCGGGGGGAACCGGACCTTCTTCACGCTGGCCGGATGTCTCTCGCTCGTCTCGACGATCTTCGACGCGGCCGACGGCATGCTGGCCCGGACCAAGGCCATGACCAGCCGCTACGGGGCCTACCTGGACCTCTTCCTGGACCGCATCGCCGACTTCACGGTCATGGCGGGGGCGTCCTACGGCTGCTACCGGCATACCGGGGATTGGCGGTTCCTTATCTTCGGCCTGCTGACGATCGGGCTCTATTTCCTCCAGCTGGCCCTGTACTACATCAACAACCTGTACATGGGCTCGGAGAAGAGCGGCGAGGGGGCGGAGGCCAAGAGCATGGCCGTCTTTCTCATCTTCATCGCCTCGATCGCCGGACACCCCGAATGGTTCCTGACCGGGATCTTCGTCATGGGCGTCATCAGCGTGCCCAGCAAGTTCATCCGCTTCATGCGGAAGGGCAGGGCCCCGGCGGCGGCCCCGCCGGCCTGAGGGCCTTCGCGGACCTCTTCCGGACGAGGGGGATGAGCCCGATCCCCGCCCAGACCATCCCGAGCAGCCGCCGGATGACGATGACGGCCATGCCCGAGGACATCTCGATCTTGAGCAGCACGAAGAGCGAGACGTACGTCAGCTCGTAGACGCCGACCGACCCGGGCACCGGCAGGAAGGAATAGAACGACCCCAGGGTGACGATCAGGAAGCACTTTAAAAAGGTCGGGTGCCCGCTGCCGAGGAAGACGAACGTCAGATAGATCTCCGTCGCCCAGAGCCAGGACTGGGCGAAGTAGGAAGCGAAAATGGCCAGGAAGAGCCGGCTGTTCCGGGCGTAGAAGTCCGAGATATGGGCGTCGGTCTCGAGGATCTTGTCCCGCCGGTTCTCGAAGAACGGGATGCGGATCTTGATCTTCTTGAGGGTGTCCAGGGCCCAGGTGAAGAGCCCCTGCTTCTGCTTCAGGATGATGAAGATGAGGGCCAACACGAGCAGGGCGATGGCGGCGAAGAGCCAGATCTTCTGACGCTCGGGCAGGGCGAATTCGGTGATCAGGAAGACGACGGCCAGGGCGATCGTCGACAGGCCGGCCAGGAATTCGATGGTCTTGTCGACGATGACCGTGGCCAGGACCTTGTTGCGCTCGACGCTGTCGAGGCAGAAGATGCGGACGGTCTCGCCGCCGAGCGACCCGGCCGGGGTCAGATAGCTCACCGCGTATCCGGCGATCCGGGCCCCCAACACCTCGGCGAAGGGGACGCGCTCGCCGGCC
Organism: Candidatus Aminicenantota bacterium; assembly: GCA_026393955.1. Classification (GTDB taxonomy): domain Bacteria; phylum Acidobacteriota; class Aminicenantia; order Aminicenantales; family Saccharicenantaceae; genus RBG-16-66-30. Next base: position 4,402 of record JAPKZE010000259.1, on the reverse strand, counting down.
GAGACGAGCAGGGCCCGCCAGTTGAAGGCCCGGATGAGCCAGTAGAGCAAGCGGAGGCCGAGGAGAGCGCCAACCTCGAGGAGGGAGAGGCGCCCGATCGTCCGCAGGATCTCCTTCGGGCCGGTCTTGAGGATGAGGTAGATGAAGAGCCCGACGCCGGCGTAGCCGATGAGCCGGAAGACGAGCGTCCGGACCTTGGCTTGGCGTGTGGGCGGCGGCCCGTCCTCCTGGACGGCCCGGGACAGCTTGAACATTTCTTGACTCTCAGGCGAGAATGGCCTATTTTAGACCCTAATTTTGCAAAAAGAAAGATGAATCATAATCCGCGCAGCTTCCGCGACCGGATGGCCGCAGCCGGGCTGGCCGCTTTGTTGTCGACCGCGCTGGCCCTGACCGCCTCGGCAGAGGTCCGTCCGGACTTCTCCCTGGCTCCCCGGGACCAGGCCGCCGTCTTTTCCCTGGCCGAGCCGCAGGACGGCCCGCAGGCCTCGGCGGCGCCGGCCGGCCCGGTCGCCCCCGTCATGCGCAAGAACTACCGCCGGCTCCTCATCGAAGCCGGTATCATGGCCGTGATCGCTACGGTCCGCTACTGGTCGGCCTACCACGACTGGATCGAGGACTGGCAGTACGAGCTGACCTTCGAAGACCAGTACCGGCGGTTCCTGACGACCGAGGCCATCCGCTTCGACTCGAACGCCTTCACCGTCAACTTCAGCCACATCATCGGCGGCACCATGTACTATCAGTTCGCCCGGACCAACTACCTGAGCTGGCCGCAGGCCATGCTGACGTCGTTCATCAATTCGACCGTCTACGAGTACGTCTCGGAGTGGCGGGAGGTCATTTCGATCAACGACACGTTCATGACCACGTTCGGCGGCTACGCCGTGGGCGAACCGTGGTTCCAGCTCTCCGACTATTTCCACCATCACAAGTCCGTCGCGCTCCACGTCCTGGCCTTCATGAACCCGATCAACGAGCTCAACCAGTGGCTGGACCGGAAGCAGCCGGCCTCCAAGGTCTACCCGGCGCCGGGCTGGACCGGCATGGAGCTCACGGCGGGCTGGTGGCGGTCCTCGGAGACCGGCCGCGGGACCTACGATGCCGCCCGGATCGGACTCGACACCCAGATCGTCCGGACCCCCGAATACGGCCGTCCGGGGACCTTTAAAAAGACCTTCCGGGACACCTCGTTCAGCGAGCTTTCGATCGACGTGGTCCTCCGGGCGCATCAGCCCGAGGACGTCTATCTCGAAGGCGGCCCGTGGGAGGAGGTCGACTTCACCACCCGGACCGTCGGCCTGGCCTCCTACAGCCAGAAGATCGACGAGACCGGCCGCGGTTACGCGCTCTCGATCGGACTGGGCTCGGCCATGACCTACGTCCGGAAACGGCCGACGGTCTACGACTCGAGGGATGTCCAGGCCTCCATCGATCCCCTGCCGGAGACGCCGACCGACTTCCGCGACAAGCTGGCCGTGGTCCACGTGGCCGGCCCGGTCCTCGACTGGACCCGGTTCGGCAAGGGCTACAAGGTCCGGGCCGTGACCGACGCCTACGTCGATTTCGGCATGGTCAACGCCTTCGCCTTCAACGCCTATTCCGCGGTCCAGCCGATCGAGGGCATGAAGTCGACGCTCAACTACTACGGCTATTCCTACGCTTACGGGGCGAGCGTGTCCGGACGGGTCGACGCGGATTGGGGCCCCTTCTGGTTCCGCGGCCTGGCCAGCGGCCATGTCTGGAACTCTTGGACGGGCCGGGACCGGTTCCAGTCCGATCTGACCAACGACATCGGCGCCCTCGACACCCGGACCCGGTTCCTCGTCAAGTTCGGCTGGCGGCTGCCCTCGGTCCCCCTGAAGGCCTACTTCTCCTACGAGAGCATCGGCCGCTGGGGCCGCATCGGGGACGTCCGGGCCGACAGCCGCGAGACGCGGACCTCGGCCGGGCTGAGCTATCTGTTCTAGGGCCGGCGGCCGGCGTGAGGCCGGCCGATCGTCTCCCACCCCTTCTCCCGGGCCAGGCGCCGGAGCCTGCGGTCGGCGTGGACGGCGACCGGATGCCCGACCAGATCGAAGACGGGCAGGTCCGAGATGCGGTCGGCCAGGGCCCAGGAGTTGGCCCAATCGATGCCGTCCGGATCGATCCTCTGGAAAAGGGCGGCCAGCTTCATCGGACCGTAGGGGAAGATGCCCGTCTTCCGTCCCGTGAGCCGGCCCTCGGCCACTTCGAGATCGTTGCCGATGAGGATGTCCGCCTCGAGACGGTCCTTGAGCTGATCGACCAGCACCTGCAGCGACCCGGACAGCAGGACGATGCGGCAGCCGCCCTGCCTGAGGCTCAGGATCTTGGCCCGCAGGCCGTCGGGGACGGCCTTCCGCAGGAAGACCTGCCCGAAGGCGCCGGCCCACTGCCGCACTTCAGCGGGCGTCCGGCCCTTGAGGATCCGGGTGTTCGAGCCGATGGCCGGGCGGAAGCCCATGCGGACGATGTCGCCGAGGAGGGAGAACAGGAAGCCGAGCATGCGGAAGATGCCGACGTGGCCGTGGACGAGAAGGTTCAGATAGAAGATCCGCTCCGCGTTCATGCCCTGAAGGAGGGTGCCGTCGAGATCGATGAGGGCCAGGCGGGTCCCGGGGGGAAAGGCGATCCGCGTCGTCGTTTCGGGTGCCATGGGCGGTTTTCGCGCGTTGGTCGTCGCGGAGGCAGGTATAGCACACCCGCCCGGCCGAGTCAAAAGCCCTAGCGGGCCTTGGGCCGGGCCTCTTTGGCGATGAGCAGGGTCGTCGGGTCGAGCTTGAGCCGGAGGTCCTTGGGGGCCAGCCGGCCGTGGTCCTGGACCAGGGCGAAGTGGACGTGGTCGCCGTGATGCTGGAGGGAGATGAGGACGTCGATGGCGCCGAGGTGGGCGGCCAGCTCGTAGGGGATGCCCCGGTCGTCGAACAGGGGGTCCTCCTTCTTGAGCGAGGCGCTGAACCAGACTTCGAGGCCGAGCCGGCCGGCGAATTCCTTGAACTTCAGGAGGTCGTCCGGGCCGGCCTGGACGAAATCGAGCCCGTCGACGATGACGGTCTCGGCCCGGAAGTTGCCGTGGACGATCATGGCTTCGAGGCTGCGCAGGACCTGTTCCGTCCGGGCCCCGTCCTGCTTGAAGTTCATGATGACGCGGTGGCGGATGAGCTCGTCGAACTCGTCGAGGGCCGCGCGCATCTTCGGCGCCTTGGCGATCTCCTTGAAGATGTCCTCGTACCAGGTGACGATGTGGTCGACCCGGCTGGCGTAGGAGACATGGAGGACGTGCTGGCCCTGGAGGAGCTTGTCCGCGGCGATGTGGACGAGGCAGGCCGTCTTGCCGACGCCCTTGCGGCTGGCCAGGACGCCGATGTTGCCCCGGCCCAGCCCTCCCGAAATGGACTTCTCGAGGACGCGCAGAGGACTGCGCCTGATGAGTTCTTCCTTGACCGTGAGCGTCATGACGTCTCCTCCGCTATCTCTGGGACTTCTTGCGTTCGGCCTCGAGGTGCTGCTCGGTGAGCATCTCGGCGATGTGGGGCGGCACGCGGCCGTATTTCAGGAACTCCATGGTGAACTCGGCCTTGCCCTGGGTCAGGGACCGCAGGACGGTCGAGTAGCCGAACATCTCGCCGAGCGGCACCTCGGCGTCCACCCGCGAATAGGTGCCGTCCTCGACCGAGCTGACGATGACGCCCCGCCGCTGGCTGATCGTGGCGAAGACATTGCCGGCGAACTCCGTCGGGCCCTCGACCGAGACCTTCATGACCGGCTCGAGGATCTGGGGCTTGGCCTTCGCGTAGGCCTGCTTGAAGGCGCCCTGGGCGGCCGTCTGGAAGGCGATGTCCGACGAGTCGACCGGATGGTACTGGCCGTCGTTGATGACGACGCGGACGCCGATGATCGGGAAGCCGATGAGCTGGCCCTTCCGCAGGGACGCCCGGAAACCCTTCTCGCAGGAGGGGATGAACTCCCGGGGGATGCGCCCGCCCTTGACCTCGTTGGCGAACTCGAAGCCGCCCTTGGCCAGGGGTTCGAGACGGCCGCTGATCCGGGCGTACTGGCCGGCGCCGCCGGTCTGCTTCTTGTGCGTGTAGTCGAACTCGACGGCCTGGCTGACGGCCTCGCGGTAGGCGACCTGGGGCATGCCCGTCTTGACCTCGGCCCGGTACTCGCGCTTCATGCGCTCGACGTAGACGTCGAGATGGAGCTCGCCCATGCCCTGGATGATGGTCTCGTTCGACTCCGGGTCGACGTGGGTCCGGAAGGTCGGGTCCTCCTTGGTGAACCGGTTCAGGGCCTTGGCCACGCGGTCGGCCGAGCTCTTGTCGACGGGCTCGATGGCCAGCGAGATGACGGGCTCGGGGACGTAGATCGCGGTCATGGC
>JAPKZE010000077.1 GCA_026393955.1 Candidatus Aminicenantota bacterium | reverse complement strand
GAGGGCGTCAAGGGCGCTACCGGCGGCACCGCCCGCCGGAAATAGGAAGGGGTCAAACCTATACCTTTTTAATTTCTTCTTATCGCCAAGTCCTGGCAAGAGCGGTTGATTCAAGAAATTAAAAAGGTATAGGTTTGACCCCTTCTGGTTGACAAAACGCGCCTAAACGTCTCTAATTGACGGCGAGGTTGTTTATGCTAAAGAAGCGCCTTTCTCTCTGTAAAATCAGTTTTTTCGCGGCCGTTATTGCGGCCGTGACGCTCGTCCTGGCCCCGGCCCTCTCGGCCCAGGCCGAGGAGCAGGTCGTCGGGGCCAAGGGGCTCATCTCCCGCGACGCCGTGCGCCCCGGGGAGACCTTCAAGGCCGCCGTCGTCCTCAAGGTCCAGGCCGGCTATCACATCAACGACAACGCGCCGCTCGACGAGTTCATGATCCCGACCGTCTTCGTCATCGAGGAGAATCCGGACTTCGAGGTCGTCGAGATCTTTTACCCGAAGGGCCGCCGGGCCCGTTTCTCCTATTCGGAGGCCGAGCTTGTCGTCTACGACGGCGAGGTCGTGCTGGGCGCCCTGGTCAAGGCCAAGTCCGGCCTGGCCGCCGGTCCGCGCACGCTCAAATGCGCTCTGAGCTACCAGGCCTGCAACGACGAGTCCTGCCTGCCGCCGAAGGAGATCGCCTTCGAGATCGCCGTGCCGGTCGCGGTCTCCGGCGCCGGCGCCGACGTCCATCCGGAGATCTTCGGCAAGCTCCGGTTCCAAGCTCTCCAGAAGTAAGAGGAAGAGGCCCGCAGCCGCGTTCTGCCATGAGTGACACGACGAAATCGGCGGATTACCGGCGGATCCCCTCCCTCGACGCCCTGATCGCCGAACCGGACCTCGCGCCGCTCATCGACCGGTTCGGCCGCGACGCCGTGATGTCCTCGGCCCGGGCCGCCCTCGACGGCGTCCGAACCGAGATCGGAGCGCCTGGCCCTGCGCCGGACGTCTCGACCGCCGGCCTCGTTGCCCGGCTCCGGTCGCGCCTCGAGAAGAAGTTCGCCCCGTCCCTCGCCCCGGCCGTCAACGCCACGGGCGTCATCATGCACTCCGGTCTCGGCCGCGCCGTTCTTTCCGCTGACGCCGGGGAAGCCCTGCGGGACGTCGCCGCCGGCTACTCGACCCTGGCCCTCGATCTCGAGGCCGGCAAGCGCGTGCCCCGCGACCGCCATGTCGAAGGGCTCCTCCGCGAGCTCACCGGCGCCGAAGCCGCCACCGTGGCCCACAACAACGCCGCGGCGACCGTCCTCATCCTCAACACCCTCGCCCGCGGGAAAGAGGTCGTCGTCTCCCGCGGCCAGCTCGTCGAGATCGGCGGCTCCTTCCGCATGCCCGACGTCATGGCCACCAGCGGCGCCGTCCTCCGCGAGGTCGGGACGACCAACAAGACCCACCTGGCCGATTACGAACGGGCCCTCTCGGACGCGACCGGGGCCATCCTGCGCGTCCACCACAGCAACTACCGCATCGTCGGCTTCGCCGAAGAGCCGCCGATCGAAGACCTGGCCGCCCTCGGGCGCGCCCGGGGCGTCCCCGTCATCGACGATCTCGGCAGCGGCGCCCTGGTCGACCTGTCTCGTTTCGGCCTGGCCGCCGAGCCCCTCGTCACCGCCAGCGTCCGGGCCGGGGCCGACGTCGTCTGCTTCAGTGGCGACAAGCTCATCGGCGGCCCGCAGAGCGGCATCATCGCCGGGAAGGCCGATTGGATCCGGAAGATCCGCAAGAACCCGCTGGCCCGGGCCTTCCGCTGCGGCAAGCTGACCCTGGCCGCGCTCGAAGCGACCCTCAAGCTCTTCCTCGCCCCCGACAAGCTCGTCGAACGGCATCCCATCTACCGGATGCTCGCCCTGACGCCCGACGAGCTCGCGCGGCGGGCCAAGAAGCTGGCCGCCTCCCTCCGCAAGGCCCTCCCCGCCTCGGCCGCGGTCGAAGTCGAGGACGGCGCCTCGCAGGTCGGGAGCGGCGCGGTCCCGGTCGAGACGCTGCCCACGAAGGTCGTGGCCGTCCGCTCGACTGCCCTTCCCCCCGAAGAGCTGGCCCGCCGCCTGCGCTTCTCCTCCCCGCCCGTCTTCGCCCGCATCCACAAAGACGCCGTCCTCTTCGATCTCCGGACCATCCAGCCCGGCGAGGAGACCCTGGTCGAGCGGGCGATCGCAGAAGCCTTGATAAGATGATGGGATGAAAAACCCGGAAACGTCCCCATTTTTCACCCGGCGCAAGCGCATCATGGCCCGGTCGATCGCCCTCGGCCACTGCATCTGCAATCCCAAGGACCCCTGCCCCTGCGACCTCTTCAAGCAGAAGAACGTCTGTCTCTGCGCCGGCGAGCGCCTCGAGGACGCCCCCGAGGACGTCGCCCTGACCACCCTCGTCGAGAACGCCGGCTGCGCCTCCAAGATCAGCCAGGAGGACCTCAAGCGGGCCCTCTCCGGCCTGCCCCGGACGATCGACCCGCGCGTCCTCGTTTCTTCTGACACCTGCGACGACGCCGGCGTCTACCGTCTCACGCCCCGGACCGCCCTCGTCCAGTCCGTCGACGTCTTCACGCCCGTCGTCGACGATGCCTACGCCTTCGGCGAGATCGCCGCGGCCAACTCCGTGAGCGACATCTATGCCATGGGCGGCCAGCCCCTGACCGCCCT
>JAPKZE010000212.1 GCA_026393955.1 Candidatus Aminicenantota bacterium | reverse complement strand
TGGTGACTGCCGCATATGAAGACGTGAGTATTCTCCGGCTTCGGGCGGGAATCCCAGGCCTTTTCGATGGCTCCGCTCTTCCACACGTCTTGGACATGTCCCGTCGCGCCCCTCCAGGGAACAGGCTCTTCCTGCGGCCGGCTGACGACGGGGATGTAGGTCAGGTTGGTGCGGAGGCGCTCCATGGTCATCAGGATCGACCGGTAACCCAGGTCCCGCGAGTGCCGGACACCGTGGATGAGAGCGACCCGCCGCCGGGGCGATAGCTTCAGATACGTGCTCAGCATGCTCACGAAGGGGGCCAGGCCCGAACTCGTGGCGACCAGGACCAGGTTCGCGCCCTCGGGCACCCGCGAATCGTCGAAGATGAACCGTCCCGTCGCCTTCGGCGAAAGCCAGATACGGTCGCCGATGTTCAGAGTGAACAGGCGGGGCGTGAGGGCGCCGCCGGGCACCAGGGCGATGTAGAACTCCAGAAACTCGCGGTTCGCCGGCGACGAAGCGATGGAGTAGGCCCGCTTGATCAGCTTGTCCGGTTCGGCGGGCCGCGTTTCGGGTTCGGCCAGGGCACAGCGGGGCGCCGAGCCGAACAAGCCCAAGGTCGCGAACTGGCCGGGAACATATTCGGGACGACCGCCCCCGTCCGGGACGACCTGCAGGATCATCAGCCAGGGAGAGATCTCGTTCTTCAGAGTGACGACGGCATTGAGCATGGTCGCCGGCATGGCTCACACCTCGGAGAACTGGATGACAACCTTGATGTTGTCGGGTTGTCTCTGGAGCGCTTGCTTGAAATTCTCCGGCTTTTCCCGGCGCGTGATCAGGCGGCCGAGCCATTCCCGGTCCGAGGCGGCCAGGTTCTGGCCGGCTTTGTACCAGTGACGCTTGTTCGCGTTGACGCTGCCGACGATGACATTGTTCTTCAGGACCACGGCCGCCGCGACATCGGCAGCGGCCCGGCTGGCGACCGCGCCGCCGGCCCCGACCCCCGTGAGGCAGATGATCCCGCCCGCGCCGACCTTCTGGATCGAGTCCGAGATCACGGAGCCGACGCCCGTGCACTCGACGATGACGTCGGGCTCGAAATCGAGGTCCAAAACGCTCCCCGTATGGTATGTCGCACCGAGGGCGCGCACGAGATCGGGTTTGGGGCCGGATTCGGCGCGATCGAGGACATGGACCTCGAGGTTATTCGCGCTCAGGCGGAGGGCCGCCAATAGACCGATCGGCCCCGCGCCCGTCACCAGCGCGGTCCGGGGTTCCCAGAAGGCCCGCCGGCCGGCCTGCAAGACCTGTTCGAGCGCCTTGGTGATCACCGTCATCGGCTCGAGGAGAACGCCGAGGATCCCCAAGGAAGGATCGACCTTGATGGCGTATTCGGGCTCGATGCGCCAGCGCTCCGACATGAAGCCGTGGATCTCCTTGATCCCCCGCTCCGTGTACTGGCCGTTGCGGCACATGTCCCATTCGCCCACCGCGCAATTGGAGCAGGGCACGGGGTCGGGGCGCCGGACGATCCCGACCACAAGGTCGCCCCCTTTCAGGGCGCTGTAAGGGCCCGGGTCGATGACCCGGCCGAGGGATTCATGGCCGAGGATGAGGCGCGTCTTGCCGGGCGGGGCCCAGCCGTACTTGCCCTCCACGATCTCGACGTCCGTCCCGCAGACGCCCACGGCCACGGCCTCGACGAGGACCGAACCCTCATGAGCCTCGGGCTCCGGAAAATCGTCGTAGCGGGCCGACCCGGGCGTTTTAGGTTCTACGGTGATCGCTTTCATGGGGTCTCCTCGATATGGAAGATGTGATAGGACCAGGCGGGCATATCCAAGTAAAGTCCGCGCCCGGCGAGCTCGGTCCCGTCCCGGTCATAACAAGCGTCGCCAAGGAGGTCTTTGAGCCGGACCGGACGGCCTTGGATCTCCGGGAAAGGCATCTTGAGATAGCCTTGGCTGTCCTGGGCCGAATAATTCACGACGACGAGCGTCCGCTTGCCACCGTCCGCCTGCCAGGAGTGGGTGACGAACGAGGCCCAGGTCCCGTTCCCGTCCCACGCGGGCTCGCAGGCCAGGCTCTGCCACTCTCCGCCCTTCATGACGGGCTTTCGGAGCACGGCCAGCACGCGGTCATAGAACTTCTTGATCTCCTTGTCCGCGACTGCCCGAGGGGCCCGGACGAGATGCGGGGAGATCCGTTTCGTCCGGCCTTCGAACTGCCCCTGATGAAAGAAGCGCAGCCCGGGCA
>JAPKZE010000005.1 GCA_026393955.1 Candidatus Aminicenantota bacterium | reverse complement strand
GGGCTCAAGCCCGCGGGCAGCTGCCGGATCTGCACCGTGCGCGTCGCCGGCCGGTACATGGCCGCCTGCACCCAGCCGGTGACCGAGGGCATGGCCGTCGAGAACACGGCCCCGGACCTCGAGGACATGCGCAAGTCCCTCGTCGAAATGCTCTTCGTCGAGGGGAACCACTTCTGCCCGTCCTGCGAGAAGAGCGGCAACTGCGAGCTCCAGGCCCTCGGCTACCGCTATCAGATGCTGGCGCCCCGGTTCCCCTATCTCTGGCCGGGGCGGGAGATCGACGCCGCAGCCCCCTTGCTCATGCTCGAGAGGAACCGCTGCGTCCAGTGTCTCCGCTGCGTCCGCGGCATCCAGGCCAAGGACGGCCGGAAGATCTTCGCCGCCGTCCGGCGGGGCGCCCGGATGACGATCGAGGTGGACCGGAAGCTGGCCGCCAAGCTCTCGGAAGGGGAAGCCCGCAAGGCCATGGACATCTGCCCCGTGGGGGCCATTCTGAAGAAGAAGACCGGTTTCGCCGTGCCCATCGGCCGGCGCAAGTTCGACAAAGCCCCCATCGGCAGCGACGTCGAGAAAGGGACCGGGAGGTAGGTCATGGGCAAACCCGTCATCGCCACCGCGTCGCTGGCCGGGTGCTTCGGCTGCCACATGTCGCTCCTCGACATCGACGAGCGCATCCTCAAGCTGGCGGAGGTCGTCGAGTTCGACAAGTCGCCGATCGACGATATCAAGACGTTCACCCGGCCCGTCGACATCGGCTTGATCGAGGGCGGCTGCTGCAACAGCGAGAACGTCGAGGTCCTGCGCGCCTTCCGCAAGCACTGCAAGGTCCTCGTCTCGGTCGGCGAGTGCGCCATCATGGGCGGCCTGCCGGCCCTGCGCAACAACATCCCGCTCAAGGAGTGCCTGGACGAGGCCTACATGAACTCGCCCACGGTCGACCCCGAGGACCGGCTCATCCCCAACGACGAGGACCTGCCGATCATCCTGGACAAGGTCTATCCCTGCCACGAGGTCGTTCCGATCGACGCGTTCCTGCCCGGATGCCCGCCCTCTGCCGATCTCATCTGGGAGGCCGTGACCGCGCTGGTCGAGGGCCGGCCCCTCGCCCTGACCTACGATCTCATCAAATTCGACTGAGAGTGAACCGCCATGGGTAGAAAGATAACGATCGAGCCCGTCACCCGGGTCGAAGGCCACGGCAAGGTCACCATCCGGCTGGACGACGCCGGCAAGGTGATCCAGTCCCGTTTCCACATCGTCGAGTTCCGCGGCTTCGAGCGCTTCGTCCAAGGCCGCCCCTACTGGGAAGCGCCGGTCCTCGTCCAGCGGCTCTGCGGCATCTGTCCGGTCAGCCACCACCTGGCGGCGGCCAAGGCCATGGATGTCGTCGTCGGCGCCGGTCCCGGGAAGCTCACGGTCACGGCCGAGAAGATGCGGCGGTTGATGCACTACGGCCAGATGCTCCAATCCCACGCCCTGCACTTCTTCCACCTCGCCTCGCCCGACTTCCTCCTGGGCATGGACTCCGACCCGGCCTTGCGGAACGTCATCGGCCTCATCGCCCTCGACAAGGACCTGGCCACCCGGGCCGTCCTCCTGCGCAAGTTCGGGCAGGAGATCATCCAGGCGACGGCCGGCAAGAAGATCCACGGCACGGGCGCCGTGCCCGGCGGCATCAACAAGAACCTGAGCCCCGAGGAGCGGGACCGTTTCCTCAAGGGGCCGGAGCCGCTGACGATCGACCGCATGATCGAGTGGTCCGCGGCGGCCATCGCGCTCTTCCGGGACTATCACGCCAAGAACAAGGACCTCGTCGACGGGTTCGCCGATTTCCCGTCGAACCACCTCAGCCTCGTCCGCAAGGACGGGGCCCTCGATTTCTACCACGGCGTCCTCCGGGCCGTCGACGCCGAGGGCCGCAAGGTCCTCAACGACGTCGATTACCAGGATTACATCGCCCACATCGGCGAGGAGACCCGGTCCTGGAGCTATATGAAGTTCCCCTACCTTCGTGCCCTCGGCAGGGCGGACGGCTGGTACCGGGTCGGCCCGCTGGCCCGGCTCAACACCTGCGATTTCATCCCGTCGCCGCTCGCCCAAAAAGAGTTCGAGACCTACAAGGCCTACACCGACGGCAAGCCCAACAACATGTCGCTCCACACCCACTGGGCCCGGCTCATCGAGCTTCTGCACTCGGCCGAGGTCATCAAGGAGCTCCTTCTCGACAAGGACCTCCAGGGCACGAAGCTCGCGAGG
>JAPKZE010000357.1 GCA_026393955.1 Candidatus Aminicenantota bacterium | reverse complement strand
GAGCTAGTCGCCGAGACCGCCGGTGGGGCCGTCTTCGAGGCCGTGGGCATGGGCACGCCCGGCACGTACAGCCCCGCGGCCGATATCATGTACGGCGCGCCGCACACGCCGCTCTACGAGAAGCCCGGTCTCGTCAGCCTGCTCCGGTCCGAGCTCAAGCTCCCGCTCATCGTCGAGAACGACGCCAACTGCCTGGCCCTGGCCGAATTCTTCGCCCAGTGCCACGGGCGCTTTTCGACGGTCATGGCCGTCATCCTGGGCACGGGCATGGGCTCGGGGCTCATCCTGGGGAACAGGCTTCACCGCGGGCCGAACGGGAACGCCGGCGAGATCGGCCACACCTCGATCGCCATCGACGGCCGGCCCTGCGAGTGCGGCCGCAGGGGCTGCGGCGAGGCCTATCTCTCCGGCCCGAGCTTGGGCCGCCGCTACGCCGAGCTGGCGGGGGAGACCCTGCGGCCGGACCGGATCTTCGAGCGTTACGGGGCCGGCGACGCCCATGCCCGCCGGGTCTTCGACGAATCCGTCCGGATCATGGGCGAGCTCTTCGCCAACTGCGTCAACACCCTCGACCTCGAGGCCATCGTCCTGGGCGGCGGCGTATCGAACATCCCTCTCTGGTACGAGCAGGTGCCCGTGGTCATGAACAAGGCGCTCTTCGGCCTCCCCGGCCGGACGATCCCCATTTTGAAGGCGGTTCTTGGCGATTCGGCGGGCGTTCTCGGCGCGGCCTATCTCGCCCTCCGCGAGATGCACTTGATGGAATTCTAAGACCTATTGATACTTCCCCATGATGTAGTTCTCGAGGTTCTCGATGGTCACCTTCTGCTGGCCGATGACGGCCTTGACGACGTCGCCGATGGAGATGACGCCGGCCAGCTTGCCGTCCTTGCACACCGGCAGGTGGCGGATGTGCTTGTCGGTCATAAGGGCCATGCATTCGTCGGCCGTCGTCTCGTAATGGACCCCGTAGACCTCCTTGGTCATGATGTCCTTGATAGGGGTGTCTTCGGAGTGCCGGCCCATCAGAATGATCTTCCGGGCGTAGTCCCGCTCGGACAGGATGCCGATGACCTCGTCGCCCTTGTCGACGACGACCAGGGCGCCGAGCCCTTTCTTGGCCATGAGCTCCAGGGCCTCGAGGACCTTGGCATCCGGTCCGATCGTCCAGGCGCTGTGTCCCTTCTGATCGAGCATGTCCTTGACGGTGATCATGGGTGCCTCTCCTTTTCTGCCGCTCCTATATAACGGACCGGCCGGCCTTTGTCAATCGAAGTAACCGGTCAGGTCGTCCCGGTTGAGGCCCCGGGCCAGGGCCACGCGGTCCACGGCCCGGGCCACCGCCTTGTGCAGGGCCTTGTCGAGCGGGTCGGGGACGACCTCGCCCGGCTTGGCAAAAGCGGCGATGGCCTCGGCCGCGGCGATGAGCATCTCGCGGGTGATGCGGGGCACGTTCGCGTCCACGGCCCCGCGCCAGATGCCCGGGAAGCCGAGGACGTTGTTGACCGATTTCCCGTCGGCGGCGTAGGCCGCCCCGGCGGCCAGGGCCCGCTCCGGCTCGATCTCGGGATTGGGGTTCGAGAGGGCCAGGATGATCTGGCCTTTGCGGACCATGCCGTCCTTGATCAGCCCCGGCACACCCGTGGTGGCGATGACGACGTCGCAGCCGGCCATGATGCCCCGGAGGTCGGCGGGGGTGCCGCCGGCGTCCTTCAGCCGGTCGAGCGCGTCCGGCGCGATGTCGGCGCCCAGGACGGGGTGCCCGAAGCGGAACATCAGCATCTTGGCCAGGCCCATGCCGGCGGCGCCGAGGCCGATGACCCCGATCGAGCTTTGGCCGAGGTCCCGGCCGGTCGCCTTGGCCGCGTTGAGGAGCGTGGCCGTGACGACCACGGCCGTGCCGTGCTGGTCGTCGTGCATGACGGGGATGTCGAGCCGGGCCTGGATGCGCTCCTCGATCGCGAAGCAGCGGGGCGCGGAGATGTCTTCGAGCTGGATGGCCGCGAACGTCGGGGCGATGTGCACGACCGTCTCGACGATCTCGTCGGGGTCCTTGGTGTCGAGGAGGATGGGCATGCCGGAGAGACCGGTCAGGGTTTCGAGCAGGCTGGCCTTGCCCTCCATGACCGGCATGGCCGCCTTGGGGCCGATGTCGCCGAGCCCCAGGACGGCCGTCCCGTCCGTGACGATGGCGACGAGATGGCGGATGGAGGTGTAGCGGCGGGCCAGGGAGGGATCGTCCCGGATCTTCAGGCAGACCTCGGCGACCCCGGGCGTATAGACCTTGCGGAGCGTGCTCAGCGAAGAGATGTCGTAGCGGCTGCGGATGGCGATCTTGCCGCCCTGGTGCATCTCCAGGACCTCGTCACGGACCTCCAGCAGCTGGGCTCCCGGAGTCTCCTCGACCGTCTTGACGATCCGGTCGAGGTGCTTCAGGTCGTCCGCATAGATGGTGATGTCGCGGTCGACCGCCGAGCCGCCCATGTGGACGGTCCGGATCTCGCCGATCAGGCCGCCCTGGCGGCCGATCGCCGAGAGCAGCTCGCCCAGGCTGGCCGGCCTCTGCTCGAGCCGGCAGCGGAACGTCCTCTGGATCTTTCCGTCCCACCACATTGTGAGCTCCTTTTCGTCCCGCTAATCCACGAGCAGGAAGGCGTAGCGGTTCATCTCCTCGTCGTATCCGGCCAGGACCCGGATGGGATAGCCGATCTTGCGGACCGTGGCGTAGACGTCCATGGCCATGGCGTCCGGCGAGGGCCGGGAGAGCTTGAGCTGCTTGCAGGCCGCTCGGACGCCTGCGCAGTCCAGACAGTAATTGCAGCTGTCCATGGGCAGGAGGAAGGCTTTGACGAAGCCGGCCTTGAACACCTCCGCCTCGACCTCCAGGAGCTGCAGGTTGAGCTTGCGGCTCCAGGGGTGCCGGTCTTCGGGCTTGTCCACGGTCTTGGCGAAACGGAAGACGACGGCCCTTTTGTACTCCCGGAAGAACCGCGCGCAGGTCTCGACCGGCGGGGTGTTGGGCGGGCAGGCGGCGTTCTTGCCGTAATCCGGGCAGCCGAAGAGGCACTTCATCCGGACCCATTCGGCGACGACGATGTCGCGGGCGTCGAGCCAGCGGAAATCGGTCAAGCCCTTGGCGGAGAAGAGGCGCTCGAGGTCTTTCCTGGTCCGCCCGGCGGTCACCGGGCCCTTCGCTGTCGTCTTCTTTTCGGGCGGCTTCTTCTGCGGCATCGCGCCACCTCCCAGGCCCGGGTTATAGCACCCCCGTTCGGCCGCTGTCAACGGACCGGCGACTTCAGGACGGGGCTATCGCCCCGGCCCGACCTTCGCTATAATCGGTTCCCATGAGCGCCCTGGGCCGTTTCGCCGTCGTCCTGGTCCGGCCGGACAGTCCCGAGAACATCGGCCTGGCCGCGCGGGGCATGGCCAACACGGGCTTCACCGACCTGCGCATCGTCGGGCTCGACCGGCTCGAGGCCCCGGCCTGGCGCACGGCCATCCACGCCGAGTCCATCATCGAAGGAGCGCGCTTCTTCCCCTCGCTCGGGGAGGCCCTGGCCGACCGGGAGCTCGTTCTCGGCTCGACGGCGCGCGTCCGGCACGATTTTCCGCTGGTCCCCCTCGACGAGGCCGCCGGCCGGATCGGCGAATACCCGGCGACGGCCCGGATCGGGCTGGTCTTCGGCAACGAGCGGACCGGCCTGACGCAGGACGAGATCGGCCTGGCCAACGTCCGCTTCCACATCCCCCAGGCGGGGCGTCAGCCCTCCTACAACCTCGGCGTGGCCGTCACGCTGACCCTCCACGCCGTCGCCTTCCGCGGCGCGCACCCCCCGGCGCTCCGCCGGGACCTGCCCCTCGACCACGCCGCGCAGGCCGAGGCCGGACGGCGGTTCCGCGACATGCTCGACAGCCTCGGCTTCATGCACGACACCAACCGGGCCTTCATCGAAGAGAAGGTCCAGGACATCTTCTTCCGCATGGCCTTGACGGCCAAAGACCGGGACATCATCCTGGCCATGTTCCGCAAGGCCCTGGAGGGCCCCCGCGAGAAGCGGCCGCGACCGCCCAAGAAAGCAAAGGAGCTCCCATGAACCCCAAAGAGCTGAAGGTCGTCTTCGGCGAGAACTACAATATCGACGTCGCTTACAAGAACTTCACCGTCAAGACCGACCAGCCGGTCCGCGACGGCGGCGACAACACGGCCCCGTCGCCCTTCGACTATTTCCTCGTCTCGCTGGCCGCCTGCGCCGGCTACTACGCGCTGGCCTTCTGCAAGGAGCGCAAGATCCCGACCGAAGGCCTGGGCGTGACCATGACCACCGAGCGGGGCGAGGTCTCCAAGATGATCGACAAGATCTCGATCGCCGTCGACCTGCCCGCCGGTTTTCCCGAGAAATACCGCTTCGCCCTGCTCAAGGCGGTCGACCACTGCACGGTCAAGGCCCACTTGATGCGGCCGCCGCAGTTCGAGGTCGTCGCCCGGCCCTGACCGGACGCGGGCCTAGGGCGTCTGCGGCAGCCAGAGGTAGTAGAAGCCCGTCTTCAGCGCCCCGACGATCGTCTCGAGGACCTTCGCGTCCACTGGCGAGAAGCCGCCGAGCTGGCTGGCGTAGATGTTCGTCTTGGTCTTGGGGAAATAGGTATAGGAGACGAGCCGGGCGCTCTTGAGTCCCGCCAGCTCCCGGGCCTTGGCGTAGGCATCCTCGAAGTAGCCGACGGCGTCGATGAGGCCCAGCTTCAGCGCCTGGGGGGCCGTGTAGACGCGGCCGTCCGCGATCGTCCGGAGCTCGGCCTCCGGGATCCGGCCCTTGCGCCCCTTGGCCACGACGGCCAGGAAGCCTTCGTAATACTCGTCGATGATCCCCTGGAAGAGCTTCTTCTCGTCCTCGGTCATGTCCCGGAACGGGGAGCCCGAATCCTTGGCCGGGCCGGACTTGATGACGGCGACCTTGACCCCGACCTTGGACATGAGCGATTCGACGCTGGGGAAGATGGAGAGGACGCCGATCGAACCGGTCAGGGTGGTGGGGTGGGCGATGATGACGTCGCAGGCCGAAGCGATGTAATAGCCGCCCGAGGCGGCGACGCTCATCATCAGGCCGATGACCGGCCGGCCCGTCCGCTCCTTGAAGCGCAGGATCTCGTGATAGACGATGTCGCTCGCCGTCACCTCGCCGCCCGGGGTGTCGAGCCTGAGGATGACCGCCTTGACCGACGGGTCGGCCGCGGCCCGCTCGAGGCGCTCGAAGACGCGCGCGACGACGCTCTTCTCGCGGGAGAAGAAGTTCGTCTCGAGCGCGGCCGAGATCGTCCCGTCGATGTCGATCATCAGGACCTTGTCTTTGGCCTCGCCCGGCACCAGGACGACCTCCTGAAGCTTGTCCTCGCCGAGCAGGTCGAGACTGATCCGGGGAGAGCAGGCCGCCAGCGCGGCGGCCAGGATGGGCACCAGCAGAACGTTTTTTTTCATGGGGCCTCCTCAGGCGGGTTTCTTCTGGAAGCTTCTCTGGCCGCGCCGGGTGGGCGGGACGACCATCCGGATGGCCTGCGGCAGCACCCGGAACTCGATGCGGTCCCGGTATCCCAGGACCTCGCCGTTGAACTGGAGGGGCATGTCCCGGCCGGTGATGACGACCCGTTTGGCCTTGTAATGCCGCAGCCGGCGCTGGTACAGGCCGAAATAGATGAGCGGGAAGAGGACGGCGTACTTGAGCGGCTTCATCTCGAACAGGGT
>JAPKZE010000103.1 GCA_026393955.1 Candidatus Aminicenantota bacterium | reverse complement strand
TGCCCGGCTGTCACGACGCCCTCTCGGCCAAGATCATCGAGAAGGCCGGGTTCGAGGCCATCCAGGTCTCGGGCTACGGGCTGGCCGGGTCCTTCCTGGCCAAGCCCGACGTCGGGCTCGTCCGGATGAAGGACGTCCTCGACCTGACCTGGAACATCAGTCAGGCCGTGGCCATCCCGGTCATGGCCGACATCGACACGGGCGGCGGCAACGCCGTCAACGCGGCCTGGATCACCGAGCGGCTGATCGCCATGGGCGTCGCCGGCATGAACATCGAGGACCAGGTCTTCCCCAAGCGCTGCGGCCACATGGCCGGCAAGGAAGTCATCTCGGCCGAGGAGATGGCCGGCAAGATCCGGGCCTGCGCCGCCGTCCGCGACCAGCACGACAAGGACTTCATCATCAACGCCCGGACCGACGTCTTCGCCGGCCTGGGCCTGGCCGAGGCCATCCGCCGTTCGAACCTGTACCTCGAGGCCGGCGCCGACCTGGCTTTCATCGACGGCATCAAGAGCCGGGCCGACATCGAGAAGGCGGTCAAGTCGATCAAGGGTCCCCTGTCCGTCAACCTGATGGACGCCATCACCGGCATGAAGACCGAGCTCATCCCCATCCCCGAGCTGAAGAAGATGGGCGTCGGCCGCGTCTCCATCCCCGTCGCCTCCATCATGGTCGTCCACAAGGCGCTGACGGACTTCTTCAAGGCGCTCAAGGCCTCGCCGACCGGCACCCTGCCCGGCCAGACCCAGTGGGTCTCGTCCTTCGAGGAATACACCGACTTCGTCGGCCTCAAGGAGTATCGGGCCATGGAGAACGAGTACCTGCCCTGCGAGCGCGTCGAGGAGAAATACAAGGGCGTCAAGAAGATCGTCGGGTAGCAATAAGGCCGCTGCGAATTCGATCGGGGACATGTACCTCGGGTACGTGTCCCCATTTCTATTTCACGACCAGCTGTGTGAACGGGAACACGTAGGCCTGGAGGAGGACGAAGAGGCCCATGAGGGCCGCCAGGACCAGGCTGTGGAGGAAGACGTAGCGGAGGATCTCCCCTTCGTGGCCGTACCAGCGGGTGGCCGTCGAGGCGACGACGATCGACTGGGCGTCGATCATCTTGCCCATGACGCCGCCGGAGCTGTTGGCCGAGGCCATGAGCACCGGGCTCAGGCCGAGCTGCCCGGCCGAGATCTTCTGGAGGCTCCCGAAGAGGACGTTCGAGGACGTGTCCGAGCCGGTCAGGGCGACGCCCAGCCAGCCGAGCATGGTCCCGAAGAAGGGATAGAGGACCCCGGTGCGGGCGAAGGCCAGGCCGAGGGTCGCGTCGAGGCCCGCATACCGCGTGACGTATCCGAGCGACAGCATCGCGGCCACGGTCAGGAGCGAGAACCGGACCCGCTTGAGCGTCCGGCCGTAGGCCCGCGCCAGCCGTCGCGGCGAGAAGCCCATCAGCAGGCCCGAGACGACCGCCGCGGCGAAAATGCTCGTCCCGGTGAACGACAGCCAGTTGAAAGTGAAGACGGCCGCTTCCGCCGTCTCCGTGGCCACGACGGGCGGGACGCGGTAGACGAGCCCGTCCAGGCCCGGGACATGGAACCGGACGACGGACAGGCCGTCGAGGAAGGCCTTGACCTGCGGGATGCCCCAGAGGAAGACGAAGACGCTGAGCACGATCCACGGCAGCCAGGCGCGCAGAAGATCTCCGGCCCGGTGACGGGGCAACGCTTCGGGAGCCGCCGCTTCGCCGGTCGACCCCTCGCTGGCCAGGACTGTCTTGGGCTTCCATTTCAGGAGGAAGAGCACCAGCGCGGCCATGGAGACGACCGCCGCCCCGACGCCGGCCAGCCACGGCCCGTGGAAGTTCGAGATGAGGAACTGCGGCACGGCGAACGAGACGCCCGCGACGACGAGCGCCGGCCAGACCTCTTTCATCTTCTTGAAGCCGCAGAAGGCCCAGACGAGCCAGAAGGGGATGATCAGGGAAAAGAACGGCAGCTGCCGGCCGACCATCGCGCTCAGCTGCCGGATATCGAGGCCAGTGACGCCGGCCAGGGCGACGATGGGCGTGCCCAGCGCCCCGAAGGCCACGGGGGCCGTGTTGGCGATGAGCGAGAGCCCGGACGCGGCCAGCGGCGCGAAGCCGAGGCCGATGAGGATGGCCGCGGTCACGGCCACCGGCGTCCCGAACCCGGCCGCGCCCTCGAAGAACGCGCCGAACGAGAAGGCGATGAGCAGGAGCTGGAGGCGCCGGTCGGCGGTGACGCCGGTCAGGCTGTCCTGCATGATCTTGAAGGCGCCCTTCTCGCAGGTCAGGTCGTAGAGAAAGATGACGTTGACGATGATCCAGCCGATGGGGAAGAGGCCGTAGGCCGCTCCGAGGAGGGCCGTCCGGCCGGCCAGCCCGGCGGGCATGCCGAAAGCGATGACGGCCGCGGCCAGGGCGGCGGCCAGGCCGAGGAGCGCGGCGACATGGGCCCGAAGCCTCAGGACGGCCAGCCCGCCGAGGAGCAGAACGATGGGCAGGGCCGCGGCCAGCGTCGACAGCAGGACGCTTCCGAGAGGATCGTAGACCTGGCGCCACGGCATATTAAAGAACCCCGTCGGTCTCCTTGTTCAGCCGGGCGAAGAACGCGGCCATGTAGCGGTGCCGGCCGGTCGCGATGCGCCGGCCCTCCCGCGTCGTCATTCGGTCCCGGACGCGGCGGAGCTTGACCAGGTACTCCCGGTAGGCCGTGTCCTCGCGGGTGTAGGGCTTCGTCTTCCGGACGTCGACCGTCTTGTCGTGGAGCCGGGCCCCGATCTCCCCGGCGAAGAGGAAGGCCCGTCCGATGCCGACGGCCCCGATCGAATCGAGCTTGTCGGCGTCGAAGAGGACGCGGGCCTCTAGCGTCGCCGGCTCCGCCCCCCGGCGGAAGCGATGGGTGCCGATGCAGTGGACGACCGACCGGACCGTGGCGGGATCGCAGCCGTGGCCCTCCAGGAGGGTCTTGGCCAGCGCCGCCCCGCTCTTGCCGTGGCAGATGCGGCCCTGGGAACGGTCTTCCTCTTCGCGGCCGATATCGTGGAGCAGGGCGGCGAGCTTGAGGATGCCCAGGTCCGCCCGTTCCTTCCGGCCGATCTTCAGGCAGAGCTTGTAGACGCGCTCGGTGTGGTCCCGGTCGTGGCTGCCCCGGGCGCTGCGGAAGAAGGCCCCGGCCTCTGCCCGGACGCGGGCGACGAGGGCCGGGGGGATGACGGGGCTCATTCGTCGATCAGATGGACGACCAGGCCGTCCTTGAGCTTGGGCTCGAACCAGGTCGATTTCGGCGGCATGATCTGGCCCGCATCGGCCACGGAGAAGAGCTGCTCGACGGTCGTCGGCGAGAGGGAGAAGGCGACGGCGAACCCGCCTGAGAGGACCTTCTTCTCGAGCCCGGCCGGCCCCCGGATGCCGCCGACGAAGTCGATCCGCTTGTCCGTCCGCGGATCGGCGATCCCCAGGACCGGGGCGAGGAGGTTCGTCTGCAGGATCGAGACGTCGAGCGAGCCGATGGGATCGGCCGGGTCGAACGTGCCGGGCCTGGCCGCGAGGCCGTACCAGCGCCCGCCGAGGAACATGGCGTACTCCCGGCTCTTGACCGGGGCTTTGGCGGCATCGGGGGTGACCACGAACTTCTCCGCGAGCTTGGCCAGAAAGGCGGCCGGATCGAGGCCGTTGAGGTCGCGGACGACGCGGTTGTAGGGCAGGATCTTCATCTGGCTGTGGGGGAAGATGACGGCCAGGAAGAAGTTGTCCTCCTCGCGGCCGGTCCGGCCCGGGCGCTCGCGGTCCCGCTTGACCTTGATCCGGGTCGCGGCCGCGGAGCGATGATGGCCGTCGGCGACGTAGAGGAAGGGCAGGGCG
>JAPKZE010000507.1 GCA_026393955.1 Candidatus Aminicenantota bacterium | reverse complement strand
TGCTTGGACCGTTGGCCCGACGGCCCCGTGGGCTGCTGGTAATAGACCGGCGTTTCGCGCCGGACCGGCGCGGGCTGGTCGATGACCGGCTGGATGAGGAAGAGGTAGCGCACGGCGTCCTCCTCGATCCGGTCGAGCATGGACTGGAACATCTCGAAGCCCTCTTTCTTGTACTCGATGAGCGGGTCCTTCTGGCCGTAGCCGCGCAGCCCGATGCCCTCCTTGAGATGGTCCATCTCGAGGAGGTGGTCCTTCCACTGCGCGTCGATGACCTGGAGGAGGATCATCCGCTCGAACTCCCGCATGAACGGGCCGAGCTGGCGTTCCTTGGCCTCGTAGACGGCGACGAGCCCCTTGACCAGCCTGTCCCTTAGCTCGCCGTGGACGACGGTGGACCAGTCGATCCCGAGCGTCTCGAGGTCGAGCCCGAACTGGGCCAGGAGGGCCTGACGCAGGGCCTCGCGGCCCCAGTCCTCGGGCGACGAGTCCTTGTTGGCGTGCGTGTCGAGCATCCAATCGACGAGGTTGTCGATAAGGCCGAGGAAGTATTCGTGCTGGTCTTCGCCCATGAGGATCTTGCGGCGCTGGCCGTAGATCGTCGTCCGCTGCTTGTTCATGACGTCGTCGTACTCGAGGAGGTGCTTGCGGACGGTGAAGTTCTGGCCCTCGACCTGCTTCTGG
This sequence comes from Candidatus Aminicenantota bacterium, assembly GCA_026393955.1. GTDB lineage: Bacteria > Acidobacteriota > Aminicenantia > Aminicenantales > Saccharicenantaceae > RBG-16-66-30. The sequence continues at coordinate 1,568 of JAPKZE010000507.1, read as the reverse complement.
GCCCGCTCGATGGCCCGGGTGATCATGTTGTGCTCGATGGGCACGCCGTCGCCCATGCCGATCCGGCCCATGAGGCCGGAGATGCGCTCGCTGCCGAAGATGCGCATGAGGTCGTCCTCGAGCGACAGGTAGAACCGCGACGACCCGGGATCGCCCTGGCGGCCGGCGCGGCCGCGGAGCTGGTTGTCGATGCGCCGGGCCTCGTGGCGCTCGGTGCCGAGGACGTGGAGCCCGGTGAGAGCCACGACGGCCTCGTGCTCCTTCTGGGTGGTGGCGATGACGCCTTGGAGGACCTTTTCGAACTGTTCGGGCGTGGTCTTGGCCGGGTCGGCGCCGCTTTTCTTGAGCTGTTCCCGGGTCAGGTATTCGGGATTGCCGCCGAGGAGGATGTCGACGCCGCGGCCGGCCATGTTCGTGGCGATGGTCACGGCCCCGACGCGGCCCGCCTGGGCGATGATCGAGGCCTCCTGCTCGTGGTACTTGGCGTTGAGAACGACGTGGGGGACGTTCTTGCGGCGCAGCAGCGTGCTCAGGTGCTCCGACTTCTCGATCGAGATGGTGCCGACGAGGACGGGGCGGCCCGACTTGTTGAGCTCGAGGATCTCCTCGACAACGGCGTTCCATTTCTCGCCGCCGGTCCGGAAGATGACGTCCGGATTCTCCAGACGGATGAGGGTCTTGTTGGTCGGGACCTCGACGACGTCGAGGCCGTAGATGTGGCGGAACTCGGTCGCCTCGGTCACCGCGGTGCCCGTCATCCCGGCCAGCTTCTTGTACATGCGGAAGTAGTTCTGGAAGGTGACCGAAGCCAGGGTCTGGTTCTCGTCCTCGACCTTGACCCGCTCCTTGGCCTCGAGGGCCTGGTGCAGCCCGTCGCTGTAGCGGCGCCCGGGCATGAGCCGGCCGGTGAACTCGTCGACGATGACGACCTTGCCGTCCTGGACCATGTAGTCGACGTCCAGCTTGAACAGATGGTGGGCCTTGAGGGCCGTATTGATGGCGTGGACGTACTCCATATTGGCCAGGTCGTAGAGGTTCGGGACGCCGAGGGCGCGCTCCGCCTCGGCGACGCCGGGCTCCTGGACGGAGACGGTGCGGCTCTTCTCGTCGAGGGTGAAGTGCTTGTCCTTCTGGAAGCGGCGGACGAGCGCGTCGACCCGGGTGTAGAGCTGGGTCGATTCGTTGGTCGGGCCGGAGATGATGAGGGGCGTCCGGGCCTCGTCGATGAGGATGCTGTCGACCTCGTCGACGATGCCGTAGTTGAACTCGCGCTGGGCCAGGTCGGCCAGGCGGAACTTCATGTTGTCGCGGAGGTAGTCGAATCCGAACTCGTTGTTGGTGCCGTAGGTGATGTCGGCCCGGTAGGCCGTGTAGCGGTCGGCGTCGCAGAGGTCGTGCTGGATCGTTCCGACCGAGAGGCCCAGGAAGCGGTAGATGGCGCCCATCCATTCGGTGTCGCGCTTGGCCAGGTAGTCGTTGACCGTGACGATGTGGACCCCCTGGCCGGGGAGGGCGTTCAGGTAGGCGGGCAGGGTGGCGACGAGCGTTTTTCCCTCGCCCGTCTTCAT
>JAPKZE010000405.1 GCA_026393955.1 Candidatus Aminicenantota bacterium | reverse complement strand
TCAAGCTCGCCGCCATCTCCGGCGGCACGGCCGCCGCCGTCCTGGTCGTCCCGGCCGCGGCGGGAGCGGCAGCCGGCGGACAGATCGTCCCGAAGGACCATCCCGGCCTCGAAACTGGATACGTCACCTACCCGATCGAGGGCGGCGAGATGCGGGCCTATTCGGCCAAGCCGAAGGGCGGGGGGAAGCTGGCCGGCGTCATCGTCATCCACGAGAACCGGGGCTTGAATCCCCACACCGAGGACGTCGCCAGGCGCGTCGCGCTGGAGGGCTTCCACGCCATCGCTCCCGACGCCCTGTCGCCGCTCGGCGGGACCCCGGTGAACCCGGACGAAGCCAGGCCGCTCTTCCAGAAGCTCGACCGCGGGGCGAACACGAAGAACTTCGTCGCCGCCGTCGCCTACCTCAAGACGGGGCCCCAGGCGACCGGCAAGGTCGCCTGCATGGGCTTCTGCTGGGGCGGCGCCGTCACGAACCAGGTGGCGGTCAACGCCCCCGACCTGGCCGCGGCCGTTCCCTTCTACGGCAGCCAGCCCGCTCCGGAGGACGTCCCCAAGATCAAAGCGGCCATGCTCATCCACTACGCCGGCGACGACGAGCGCATCAACGCCGGCATCCCGGCCTTCAAGGAGGCCCTCGAGAAGGCCGGCGTCGAGCACACGATCCATATGTACGAAGGGGCCGGCCACGCCTTCATGAACGACACCGGCCAGCGCTACAACAAGGAGGCGGCCGAGCTGGCCTGGACGCGCACGGTCGCGTTCCTCAAGGTGAAGCTCAAGAGCTAGTGTTCCGGCGGCGCCACTCGGCGGCCACGGCGTCGACGAACGGCCGGGCGCGGTTGAAGAACCGCCGGTAACCGGCGCAGAGATAGTTCAGGCCGGGCGCTCCGTCCGGCCCCGGGACGAACCGGTTCTTCGGACACTCTCCGTTGCACATGTCCAGGACCTCGCACGTCCGGCAGACGGGCGGCAGGGTTTCGCGCTTGGCCCGCCCGAAAGCGCGCTGGGCCGGACTCTCGAGCAGGTCGGCGAGAGCGGTCTCGTCGATGTTCCCGAGGCGGTGGGCGGGGTCGACGGTGTGATCGCAGGAGTAGAGGTCGCCGGTCCGCTCGAGGACGGGAACGTCGCCGCAGACCGGCCGGAAAATGCAGAGCGAGTGTTCCTGGCCGAAGGCCGTCCGGGCGGCCTCCTCGAAGATCTGGACCTTGATCCGGCCGATGTCCCGCTCCACCCACTCGTCGAAGACGGTGCAGAGGAAATCGCCCCAGTCGCCGGGCCGGACGGTCTCGGGGCTGACCCCGTCGGGCGCCCCGGGGCGCGGCTCGACGAGCGGCAGGAAGGTGAGGTACGACGCGCCGATCTCCCGAAAGAACCCATAGACCTCGAGCGCCCGTCCGGCGTTATGGGCGCCGACAACGCAGAGGAGGTCCGTCGGGACGCCGTGGCGGCGGAGGACATCGTAGCCGCGCATCGTGTCGTCGAACGAGGACCGGCCGTCGCGGGTCCGCCGATGGCGGTCGTGGACCAGCCGCGGTCCGTCGAGGCTGAGCCCGACCGAGAATCCCTCCGCCGCGAGGAAGCGGCCCCACTCGTCGTCGAGAAGCGTTCCGTTGGTCTGCAGGCCGTTGGCGATCGTCCGGCCGGACGGCGCGAGCCGGCGCTCGATCTCGACGATCCTGCGGAAGTATCCGACGCCCAGGACCGTCGGCTCGCCGCCGTGCCAGGAAAAACGGACGATGTCGTCGGGCGAGGCGGCGATGTGCTGGGCGAGGTAAGCTTCGAGCCGGTCCTCTGGCAGGC
>JAPKZE010000145.1 GCA_026393955.1 Candidatus Aminicenantota bacterium | reverse complement strand
AAGGAGGGCCGGCCGCCGGGGCGGCAGGCCTGCGAACCACCAAGTGCCAGGATCAGGACGAGGAGTCCGAGGCGGCGGAGCCGGGGATCGGGGACGCTCATGGCTTGTCCTTTCGGGCCTGTGTCGGGGCGGCCCGGGCCTGGCGGTACATGGCTAGGGCGCGGAGGCTCTCGACGGCGTGATCGACGATGGGCTCGGGATATCCGCCCGGACGCCGGCCCTCGACCCGGTCCAAGCGGTGGATGAGCTCGGGCCCGGCCGTTTCGAGCTCGGGCACCCAACGCCTGATGTAGACGGCCTCGGGATCGTACCTCTTCTGCTGCAGCCAGGGGTTGAAGATGCGGAAGTAGGGCGCCGCGTCGCAGCCGGTCGAGGCGATCCACTGCCAGTTGCCGTTGTTGACGCACGGGTCGTAGTCCTCGAGCTTCGTCGCGAAGTATCGCTCGCCTTCGCGCCAGTCGATCTGCAGGTCCTTGACCAGGAAGGAGGCGCAGACCATCCGGACCCGGTTGTGCATGAAGCCGGTGGCGTCGAGCTGGCGCATGCCCGCGTCGACGAGGGGGAAGCCGGTCGTGCCCTCCCGCCAGCGCCTGAACCGGCGCGGGTCGTCCCGCCAGACGAGCCCTTCATACTCGGCGTGGAAAGGCCGGCCGAACACCCGCTCGAAGTGGACGGCGACGTGGGTGAAGAAATCGCGCCAGTAGAGCTGGCGGAGGAGCGGATGCCCCGGGCCGAGGCTCTTCTTCACGGCCCGGTAAACTTCCCGGATCGAGACGGTGCCGAACTTGTTGTGGGGGGAGAGACCGGTCGTCCCGTCGACGGCCGGCAGGTCCCTGGTCCGGCCGTAATCCTTGAGCTCGCCCATCCGTTCGAGGAGCCCCAGCGCTTCCGAGCGTCCGCCCTTCCGGAACAGGGCGTCGTTGCGGCGCCGGAGGACGCGTTCGTAGACCGCGGCGCCTTTGTCCGCCGCGATTTTCCGTGAGTAGAAACCCGACCCCGCTTCGTCCCGGGGCGGCCGCACGGCCCGCGCGCGGGAGGCGATGAAGAAGGGCGTGAACATTGAATACGGGCCCCCGCCGGCCTTGGCCACCTCTTCCGGCTCGTTGAGGAGCGCGTCGCCGGTCGACACGAACGCGGCGCTCCTTTCGCGGCAGGCCGCCTCGACGCCCCGGTCACGCTGGCGGCTGAACGGGGTGTAATCGCGATTGACGAAGACCGCGTTGAGGCCCTCGGCGCGGATAAGGGTGGAAACGACCTTCTCCGCTTCGCCTTGAAAGAGGTAGAGATGCGTCCCGCGGGCCCGCAGCTCCCGGTCCAATTCGGCCAGGGAGGCGACGAGGAACTGGAGGGCGTTTTCGCTCCGGTACGGATGACGCCCCGTCTGCCGCGGATCGAAGACGAAGGCGGGGATCACGAGCTCCGAATCTCGCAACGCCCGGCCGAGGCCGGTGTTGTCGGCCAGTCGGAGGTCCCGGCGGAAGATAAAGAGCGACTTCTTGAAGGGCCCGGAGGCGGCGCTCATGCCCCGGTCCCACCGGGGCCGTCGGGACGCCGTTTCGGGAACCGGGGCACGAACATCGGCGTCCGGGCCTTGTAGGCTTCCCAATCCGGCCGGCCGGCGTACTTTCTTTCGAGGAGCGGGACGCCGGAGACGAAGACGAGGAAGAGAGTGATCGTCAGGGGGCCGAGCGGGGCGATCCAGCCGCCGGACGAGGAGAGCGCGATGAGGCCGATCCCCCACCAAAGCAGGGCCTCCCCGAAATAGTTGGGGTGGCGGGTGGTCGCCCAGAGGCCCCGGGTCATGAGCCTGCCCTTGTTCGCGGGGTCGCGGACGTGCGCGGCCAGCTGGAGGTCCCCGACGACCTCATAGAGAAAGCCGGCCGCGAAGACCGCCGCCCCGGCGACGTCCAGGAAAGCGAGCGGCCGGGCCGGCGCGCCGAGGACGACGGTGATGGGAAGCGAGACGACCAGCATCAGTAAGCCCTGGAACATGAAGATAAAGAAGAACGCCTTGACCCGGACGGCCCGCCCCCATTTCCGCCTCATGGCGGCATAGCGGAAGTCCTCGGGCTTGCCCAGGTTCCGGCGGAGGATGTGCGCGGCCAGCCGGAGACCCCAGACGAGGACCAGTCCCGCGACCAGGACCTTAGCCGGAAAGAGGCCGGGCCGGGCGGCGAAGAGGACGGCCGTCACGACGATGAACCCAAGGCCCCAGGCGACGTCGACGATGGCGTTGTTGCGCAGCAGCTGGGCCAGGAGAAAGACCGCTGTCATGTAGATGAGGACCGTCAAGGCGGCGGTGAGAAGCAGTTCGGGCATGGCTCCCCCCTGTCAGACGGATGCGCGAGTCATCCCTCGCTAAGGTAGGCGACCGCGACCGTACCTACGCCCGCGTTCGCGCCGATCGCGGGGGAGATGTCGATGATGAACGCCGGCTTGGCGCCGACGACCGACTCCACCTCGGCCGCGTAGGCGTGGGCGTCCTCCGGATTGTGGGCGTGCAGGACGCCGTATTCCCGGACGCGGCCGGCCGCCCTCAGGTGCCGCAGGATCTTCCGGAGGAGGCCGCGCTGGCTGAAGGCCTTGTCGAAGATCTTCGACTCCCCGTTCTCCCTCACGGAAACGATCGGCTTGAGGTTCAAGAGCTTCGCTACGACACCGGCCATCGGGCTGACCCGCCCGCCCCGGACCATGTACTTCAGCGTCCGGACGCCCACCAGGACCTTGGCGTGCGGCAGGTCCTTTTCGATCCCGGCGACCACCTCGTCGTGGGACTTGCCCTGTTCGATCAGGCGGGCGGCCTGGAGAAGGACCAGGCCGAGCGCGCCCGACAGCGTCTTCGAGTCGACGACCGTGATCGTCTTGCCCGTCGCCTTCGAGACCCGCCCGGCGGCGGCCAGGCTGTTCGAATAGGTCCCGCTCAGCTTCTGCGAGAGATGGACGGCGACGATCGAATCGTAGTGGCCGGCCAGCCTCGCATAGAGGCTTTCGAAGGCCTGCGGGCTCGGCTGGGCGGTCTTGGGATATTCGGGCCGCTCGTCGAGCATCGTGTAGAACTGGTCCGGGGTGATGGTCACCTTGTCGAGATACGGGCTGTCGCCGAAGCTCAGCTGCACGGGCACGACGTGGACCTGATACCGGTCGAAGACGGCCTGGGGCAGGTCGCAGGTGGAATCGGTCACCAGCGCGATCGGCCACTTCCGGTGATGCGCGGCTTCGGACTGCCGGAGCATGTCGTCGGCCTTCTGGCGGGCGATGGCGCCGACGTTCCGGATCTTGTAGAACAGCTCCGCGGGCGTGTCGGTGTGGATGTGGAAGCGAAGGGCCTCCGGGGAGCCGGCGATGACCAGGGAGTCGCCGAAGCCCTCGATGTCGCGCTTGAGCGCGTCCTTATCGAGGCCGGCCAGGACGCGGCCCGGCAGGGGCTTGATCAGGGCCTCGGTGCAATAGCGGTAACGGACCTCGCCGACGGCGATCTCCGCGATGTCCTCGATCTCGAGCTCCGCCCCCCGGACGGAAGCGAGCTTCTTGTGGGACGGCTTGACCAGGAAGTCGATCATGCCTTCGAGGAAGAGGACCACGCCCATGGACCCGGCGTCGACGACGTTGGCCCGGCGCATGGCCTCGAGCCGGGTGCGGGTCTCCTGGAGCGCTTCGACCGCCCGGGACTGGGCCCGGGTCAGGACCTTCAGGAAGCTCTCCGACTCCTCGATGTGGGAGGCCACGGACTCGGCCCACTTGCGGATGACCGTGATCATCGTCCCTTCGACCGGGTCGGCGATGGCCTCGTACATGTGCCGGACGGCACGGCGGGCGGACTGGGCGAACTGGGCCAGGGAGACCTCGGGCGCGTCGCGGGACTCGGCGTCGAGGCCGTAGAGGAATTGGGCGAAGATGACGCCGGAATTGCCCCGGGCGCCCTCGAGGGCGGCGGCGGCGATGGCCCTGGACGTGACTTTATAGGACGGGTCCGGCCGGACCCTCTCGATGATGGCCCGCACCGTCGAGGCCAGATTGGAGCCCGTATCCGCGTCGGGGACGGGGAAGACGTTGATCCGGTTGAGCTCCTTCTGGTTCTCCAGGATCCTTTTCGCGCCGGCCAGGAAGAGGTAGTAGTAGGCCTTCCCGTTCAGCCGTCC
>JAPKZE010000273.1 GCA_026393955.1 Candidatus Aminicenantota bacterium | reverse complement strand
CGTTCAGGACCCGGCCCGTCGCTTTGTCCTGGACGAAGAGCACGACCTTGAGCCCCCGCCGGGCGATGGCGTTGCGCCGGACCTCCCACTTGAAGCCCGGCACCCGGGTGTAGGTCTTCTCGAAGTCGGTGAGGAAGGCGTCTGTCACCCTCTCCGACTCCTTGAGGTTCAGGGTCATGGTCTTGGGCGCCTTCGGGTCGATCACGGTCAGATCGCGGACGACCATCTTGTGGAACGTGACGCCGTTCGATCCCTTGTGTTCCTGCTCGTCCTGCGCCAGGACGAGGAGGTATTCGGCGCCGGGGACGGCCTGGTCGAAATCGTAGACGACCTTGATCGTGTCGCCGGTCAGGGTGGCGCGGGCGATGAGCGACACGCCGGGAGCGTCGTCGAGGAGCGGCTCGATGGCCCCCCGGTACTGGCGGAACTTGGACTCCGCCGCGCCGCGGCCGCCGCCGCCGGTGAACTTGGCCGTGCCGTCGATGAAGACCGTGGGCGTGCTGTTGACGTCGTAAGCGCCCGCCCGCATGGCCGTCGCCGGGTTGATCATCGGGTCCGGCCTGGGGATGGGCAGGTGGTAGACGAGGACGGCCAGGTACTTGGCCGGAATGGTCTCGATGAGCGCGTCGAAGGCGATATCGGCGCCGACGCAGGGCGGACACTCCGACCCGGTAAAGAGCTCGGCCAGGACGGCCTTGTTCTTCCAGCCGGCCGGCGCCGCGAACGGCTCCGGATCGAACGGCAGGGCCTTGAGCTTGGCCGCCAGGGCCGCATCGAAGCCGTCGGCCGAGCCGTGGAGCTTGACGTAGAGCGCTTTGGCCTTCGCCGCGGCGTCCCCGTAGTCCTCGACGGCCGCGGTCAGATAGTGGTCGGCCGCGTCGGCGGTCCGGCCCGTGTTCTCCAGAATGCCGGCAAGGACGTAGTGGTAGTTGCCGCCCGTAGCCCCGCCGGACTTCTGATAGGCTTCGACCGAGGCCATGGCTTTGTCCGAGTCCCCCGCGTTCAGATAGGCCCGGGCCGTCAGCAGCTCGATCGCGCTGAGGACGTAGGACTTGAAGAAGTCGCGCTGGTCGGCAGGGATGCCCTCGAACGAGGCCGGATCCGCGGCCGCCCGGATGGCCGTTCCCCGGTAGGCCAGGGCGATGTCGAGCACCCGGGTGTGATCGAAGGTCTCCAGGCGAGGGTGGTTGAGCAGCTGGACGGCCATGGCCACCGGCGTCTGGAGGCGGGACGGTCCCTTGGCCCTGGCCATGAAATCCCTCTGCAGGACGACGATCTCGTCGAGCGACGAGGACAGGGCGACCTTCGCGTCGAGGATGTTGGCCTCGATGGCCTCCTTGTAGCGCGAGTTCGGATAGGCGGCCAGGATGCGCTCGAACTCCCTGAGCCGGGAGGCCGGGTCCTGGAGCTGGGAGGCCGCGACGACGTCCCTGTATTCTGGCGGCGGGGTTTGGCCGCCCTGGGCCGCGAGCCGGCCCGCGGCGCCCGTCGCGAGGACCGCGACGAGGACGATCGCCGCTCGAAGTCGTGTCGGACTGGTCATGAAGGCCTCCTCGAAAAAAGCATTATATCGGATTCTCCCCGCAATGCCAGGACGGGCCCGCGAAGAGGGACCGGGTCTGTCCCCGGAGGATCAGTCGAACCGGCCGGGGAGCGCCGTGCCGCAGGACGGACAGCGGGAATCTGTGAGGACGTTGGCCAGGACCGTGAAGCCGCTCCGGCGGATGAGGACGGTCCCGCAGACCCGGCAGGCCGTATCCTCCGATTCGCCGGGGACGTTACCGACGTAGATGTAGCGAAGTCCTTCGCGGCGGCCGGCCGCGGCGGCGGCCCGGAGGGTCGCCACGGGCGTCGCCGGCGCCTGCGTGTACTCGTAGTCGGGGTGGAACCGGCTGACATGCCAGGGGATGTCCGGATCGACCGAAGCGATGAACCCGGCGATCGCCGAGAGCTCGGGATCGCCGTCGTTAAGGCCCGGAACGACGAGGGTCGTCACCTCGACCCAGATGCCGAGCGCCCTCATCCGGCGGATGGAATCGAGGACCGGTTCGAGCCGGGCGCCGCAGACCTTCTTGTAGGTCTCGTCGTCGAAGGCCTTGAGGTCGATGTTGGCCGCGTCGAGGACGGGGCGGAGGGCCTCCAGGGCCTCGGCCGTCATGTAGCCGTTGGTCACGAAGTTGTTGAGGAGGCCGGCCTCCCGGGCCAGGCGGGCCGTCTCGGCGGCGTATTCGAAGAAGATGGTCGGCTCCGTGTACGTGTAGGAGATGCTGCGGCAGCCCCGGTCGACGGCCGCCCGGACGACAGCCTCGGGCGCGAACGGCTCGCCGGCGATGCCGCCGCCCCGGCGCCGGGGGGCCTGGGAGATCTGCCAGTTCTGGCAGAAGCCGCAGCGGAAGTTGCAGCCCGGGGTGGCGATGGACAGGGCCGTCGATCCGGGCAGGAAGTGGAAAAGCGGCTTCTTTTCGATGGGGTCGACGTGGGCCGCGACGACTTCGCCGTAGACGAGGGTCACCAGCCGGCCCTCCCGGTTCTCGCGGACGGCACAGAGGCCCTGCTTCCCGGGCTTGATGACGCAACGGTGGGCGCAGAGGCGGCAGACGACCGCGCCCTCCCCGGCCGGGTCCCAGAGCATGGCCTCGCGGATCATCGCGTTTCGAGCTCGGGGAAGAGCTTGACGGCCGAAGGGCAGAGGCCCTTCAAGAAACAGCCCGGACAGTCGGGCTTCCGCGCCTGGCAGACGGCCCGGCCGTGCTCCACGAGCAGGACGTTGAGATCGAGCCAGTCTGCCTTGGGGACCAGGGCCATGAGGTCGCGTTCGACCTTGACCGGGTCCTCCTCGCGGCTCAGACCGAGCCGCCGGCTCAGGCGACCGGCGTGGGTGTCGACGGCGATCCCTTCGGCCTTGCCGTACCCCGCCGAAAGGACGATGTTGGCCGTCTTGCGGGCGACGCCGGGCAGCGTCAGGAGCTGCTCCATGGAGTCCGGGACGACGCCGCCGTGGTCGGCGACGATCTTTTGCGCCGCCCCGACGATGTGCCTGGCCTTGTTCCGGAAAAAGCCCGTCGGGCGGATGATGCCCTCGAGATCGGTCCGGTCGGCCCGGGCCAGCGCCGCGGCGTCCGGGTACTTCCGGAACAGCCCCGGCGTGATCGTGTTGACCCGCTCGTCGGTGCACTGGGCGGCCAGGATCGTGGCCACGAGGATCTGGAGCGGGTCGGCGAACTCGAGGGCGGTCCGGGCCTGCGGGTAGTGCTTCCGCAGCAACCGGATGACCGGCTTGATGCGCCGCTGCGCCGGGTCCACTGGGCCTCCCCTCCTCCGGCCCGCTCAGGGGCCGACGTGAAAGAGATCCTCGCCGAGGTGAAAATCCTCGACGCTGTAGTAGTCGGGGAACCGGGCGATGAGATCGAGCTCGGACCTGATCATGGCCTGGTGGCTCCGCTCGACCCGCCCGAGGTAGGCCAGGATGCGGCGCCCGGCCTCGTCCTCGACCCGGCCCGCCGCTTCGTTATAGTAGGCTTCGGCCGTCTCCTCGGCCTTGAGCGCCGCTTCGAACAGGGCCGGGACGCCCGGCTCGGCGGGGAGCGCGACGCCGATGGGCGGCATCAGCGACGATTCCGGGACATCCTGGGGCTTGTCCGAATATCTCTGGCCGAGCAGGCGCTCGAGGATCTTTTTGTGGTGCTCCTCCTCGAGGGCCAGGAACTTCAGCTTCTGGACGAGCAGGACGTTCTTGACCCGGCCTTGGAGCCGGGTGTAGAACGCGGCGGCGTCGATCTCCGAACGGATGGCGACGCTCAGGACCTGCCACGCGGCAAGATTCTTATCGATGGACATGGGGGCCTCCGCGGGTCCGTTCTCAGAACGTGACGAACTTTTCTTTGGGCGTGCCGCAGACGGGGCACTTATCCGGCGCCTCACCTTCCATGGTGAAGCCGCAAACGGAGCAGACGTGGATGGGTTTGAATTCGACGTCCCGGCCCGATCCGACCGCCTCTCGGGCCGCCCGATAGATGCCTTCGTGGACTTTTTCGGCGGCCAGCGCATAGCTGAAGTACGTTTCCGCGCTCTTCTCACCCTGCAGCTGGGCCGTGGCGATGTAGGCGGGGTACATCTCCGCGATTTCGAAGGATTCGCCGCCTGCGGCGGCATCGAGGTTGTCTTTGGTCGGGCCGAGAGCGCCGAGGATCTTGACGTAATTCGTGGCGTGGACCTGTTCCGCGTACGAGTTGGCCTTGAAGACCCGGGCGATGTTGGGAAGCTTCTCGGTCTCGGCCTTCCGGGCGAAGGCGGCGTATTTGATGTTGGCCTGGCTTTCGCCGGCGAGGGCGGATTTGACGTTCTCTTCGGTCATCTTCTTCATGAGACGATCTCCTTCTTAAGAATATTTTTTGGTGTTTTCAGGCGATCTCGAGCATGGCCCGGATGGCG
>JAPKZE010000314.1 GCA_026393955.1 Candidatus Aminicenantota bacterium | reverse complement strand
CGAGCGGGATTGGAACCGCTACGTGACGAGCCACGTCTGTTTCGAGCCCCGGCACATGTCCCGCGAGATCCTGTTCGAGAACTACCTCCGCATCCGGGAACGCTACAGCGCCGTCCCGCGGATCGCCTCGCGGTTCTTGCGAAGCGTTCCGCACGGGAGGCCGCAGGCCCTCGTCGTCGATCTGGCCGTCAATGTCGCTTTCCGGCGCGGCGCCCGGATCCTCCGAAAGAAGGTCAAGGACGGGGTCAACCCTTAATTCTTACAATCCGTGACCTGTCGATCCAGAAGAGAAAGTCGATAATTATAAGAATTAAGGTTTGACCCCGTCTTCTTCAGCGGGCGGCTTTGAGGCGGTCCCAGACCCCGACGTAAAGAGCGTTGGCGGTGCCGATGTCGGCGATCATCTCGCTCTTGGCCCGGATCTCCGGGGCCAGGAAGATGCCCGGGTTGTCGCGGATCTCGGCGGGCAGAAGGGGATAGGAGGCCTTGTTCGGGCAGAGGTAATAGATGGCCACCGTGTTCTCGGCCGCGACCGCGGGGTCGTGCAGGAAATCGATAAAGGCGTGGGCCAGGGCCGGCTCGCGGGCGTCGGCCGGGATGACCAGGTCGTCGCAGGAGATGATCGTGCCCTCTTCGGGGACGAAGAAGCGAACGGCGGGATTCTCCCTGCGGACCTGGAAGACGTCGCCGTTCCAGGCGTGGACGAGCAGGAACTCGCCCGACGCCAGGCCGATCTTGTACTGCTCGTTGTCGTATTTGGCGATGTTCTTTTTCCATTCGAGGGCGAGCGCCTCGGCCTCGGCCAGTTCGCGCTCGCTGGTCGAGTTGATGCTGTAACCCAGGGTCTTGAGGGCGGCCCCGATCGTCTCGCGCATGTCGTTGAACATCGTCATCCGGCCGGCCAGGTCGGCCCGGCCGAACATGCGCCAGGACGGGATGACGTCCTTGACCCGGCCTTCGAGATAGGCGATGCCGCTGACCACGATCATGTAGGGGACGGAGTGGTCCATCGTCCGGTCGACGGCGATGGCCAGGTAGTCGGGGTCGACGTTGACGAGGTTGGGGACGAGGCTGTGATCGATGGTCCGCAGCATGCCCTGGGCGTGCATCAAGCTGACCATGTAGCTCGACGGGGTCAGCAGGTCGTAGCCCGTCGCCCCGGCCTTGAGCTTGGCGTACATGGCCTCGTTCGATTCGAAGGTGTCGAGGACGACGCGGCAGCCGTGCTCGCGCTCGAAGCGGCGGACGAGGTCCGGCTTGATGTAGTCGGACCAGGTGTAGAGGCTGAGGACGGGCCGGGCCTTGCCGCAGCCGGTCAAAGCGAGGAGCGCGGCGAAAGCGGCGAGGACCGTGCCTTTCTTCATGGGCGTTTCTTGAGGGTCCCGTTATAGTCCAGTTCGGCCGGCATTTCAACCGGCGCCGGAGCGCCGGTCGGCCAGGTGTTGGCTCAGGAGGACGGCCGACAGCGTCACGGCCAGGAGGAGCGTCGACAGGGCGTTGATGAGCGGCGGCGCGCCGTACTTGATCATGCTGTAGATCCGCAGCGGCAGGGTCGTCGAGCCCGGCCCGGCGACGAAGAAGGTGATGACGAAGTCGTCGACCGACAGGGTGAAGGCCAGCAGCCCGCCGGCGACGATCCCGGGCATGAGCATGGGGATGAGGACGCGCCGTGTGCTTTGCCACGGGCTGGCCCCCAGGTCGCGGGCCGCCTCGATGACGGAGAAGTCGAAGTCCTGGAGCCGGCCGAGCACGGTCATGGCCACGAAGCTGACGCAGAAGGTGACGTGGGCCAGGAAGATCGTGAACAGGCCCAGCGGGACGCCGACGGCCACGAAGGCCATGAGCAGGCTGATGCCCATCAGGATCTCCGGTACGACGAGCGGCTGGTAGATCAGCGTGAAGTGGAGGCGCTGGAGCCGGCTCGAACTCCAGCGGTGGAGGGCGTAGGCGGCCAGCGTGCCCAGTACGACGGACACGGCCGTGACCGAAACGGCGATGAGGAGCGTGTTCCTCACCGCCTGCCAGATCTCGGGCGATCGGAAGAGCTTGGCGTACCAGACAAGCGAGAAGCCCTCCCAGCGGCTGGAATAGCGGGCCGGATTGAACGAGTTGGCCACGAGGATGAGGATCGGCAGGTAGAGGAAGGCCAGGACCAGCCCCGTGACGGCGATCGGGAAGCGGCTTCGCCTCACGGCGCCTCCCCCATGATGATCTTGGACTTCTTGTCCTTGCGTTGGAGGACGAGGACGGCGACGAGCGGGGCCAGCACGGCCAGGACGAGGACGGCGGAGAGGGCGCTGGCGTGGGGCAGGTTCCGGTCGGAGAAGACGCGCTGGGCGATCTTGTTGCCGAGCATCTCGCCGGACGGGCCGCCGACGAGGTCGGGGATGATGTACGAGCCCAGGGCCGGGATGAAAACGACCAGGACGGCGGTGAGGAGCCCGCGCCGGATGCCCGGCAGGAAGACCTTGCGGAAGGACTGGAAGGGCCGCGCGCCGAGGTCGCGGGCGGCCTCGACCAGCCGGAAGTCGAACTTCTCCGCGGCGGCGTAGATGGGCAGGATGGTGAAGGGCAAAAACGTATAGACCATGACCAGGACGACCGCCACCGGATTGTAGAGCAGGGTCGTGTCCGGGCCGGCGAGCCCGAGCGCCTCGAGGAGCTTCTTGATCGGGCCCTCGGGGTGGAGGAGCGAGCGCCAGGCGAAGACGCGGACGAGGAAGCTCGTCCAGAAGGGCACGATGACGAGCAGCAGGAGACGGTTCCGGAGGCGGGCCGGGGCCCGGGCGATGGTGTAGCCCGTGGGCACGGCCAGGACGAGGCAGATCGCCGTCGTCAGGAGACTGATCCAGAGCGTCCGCCAGGCGATCAGGAGGGTGCTCGGGGTCGCCAGGGCCCGGATCGTGTCCAGCGTCCAGCCCCGGCCGATGCCGCCGTAGGGATTCGCGGGCCGGAAGGCGATGACGAAGACGAGCAGCGTCGGGACGACGACGAAGAGCGTGAGCCAGACGAGCGTCGGCAGGCTCGTCAGCCATTCGGCCTTCCGCCGCTTCAAGATTCTAGTCCCCGACGCGCTGCGGCGGGACGGCCAGCAGGCTCTCGTCGGCCTTCCGGAAATGGTCGAGCATGAAGCCGTCGTCGGCGTGCCACCAGATCCAGCACGGGTCCTTCCAGCGGATGGGCTGCTCGTCGAGGAAGTAGCGGGCGTGCTGGCGCAGGACCTGGATCCTGTAGCTGCCGGCCCGGACCCAGTACTTCGTGTTCGAGCCGAGATAGATGACGTCCTCGACGACGGCCGGGAGGAGGTTCCGCCGGGCCTCCGTCTCGGGCCGCTCGTGGGAGATGTGGACCTTCTCGGGCCGGATGCTGAGGTAGGTCGGCTGTCCCGGCTGGATGGCCCGGTCATTGAACGACACCACCTCGGGCAGGCCGGGGATGGCGATGCGGCAGTAGTCGCGGTCCGGGCAGTCGAAAATGCGCCCCTCGAGGAAGTTGGTGTCGCCGATGAAGGCCGCGACGAAGCTCGTCCGGGGGGACTCGTAGATCTCGGCCGGCGTGCCGACCTGCTCGATGCGGCCGCCGTCCATGACGGCGATGCGGTCGCTCAGGCTCATGGCCTCGGCCTGGTCGTGGGTGACGTAGAGGAAGGTAATGCCGACCTCGTCGTGGATGAGGTCGAGCTCGATGAGCATCTTCTGCCGGAGCTTGAGATCGAGCGCGGCGAGAGGCTCGTCGAGGAGGAGCACGTCGGGCTTGTTGATCAAAGCCCGGGCCACGGCCACCCGCTGCTTCTGGCCGCCGGAAAGCTGGTCGGGCTTCTTGCCGGCCTGATCGCCCATGCGGATGAGCTCGAGCATCCGGCCGACCTCGGCCCGGATCTCCCTTTTCGGGCGCTTGGCGATCGCCAGGCCGAAGGCGATATTGTCGCGGACGGTCATGTGGGGGAAGAGGGCATAGCTCTGGAAGATCGTGTTGACCTTGCGCTTGTCGGGCGGCAGGTCCGTGATGTCGCGGCCGTCGAGGAAGACGCGGCCGGCGTCGGGCTCTTCGAAGCCGGCGGCCAGGCGCAGCATGGTCGTTTTGCCGCAGCCGCTCGGGCCGAGGAGCGAGAAGAACTCGCCCTTCTTGAGCCCGAGGGAGACGCCGGCAACGGCCCGGATGGCGCCGAAGCTCTTGGAGATATCGCGGAACTCGAGGAATTCGCTGTTCAAGGCCGCTCCATTATGAGAAAAACGGGGCGATAATTCAACTAAAAGAAGGGACCTGGTTTTCGCAGTTACTGTGCGACCGGAAGAAAAAGGGGACATGTCCCCCGGGTACGTGTCCCCAGACAAGTTTACTATTCCCGGGAATAATTATCTGGCGGGGATGACCAGGGTCGTGAAGGTGTGGCCGAGGGCGCCCGATCTCTTGTCCTTGGCGTAGACGTGCAGATAATAGGTGCCGGGCGGAGTCGCGGCGAGATCGAGCCCGAGTGTCAGGACCTCCAGCGGACCCTTCAGGACGCGGCCGGAGAGAGTCGTCGCGGCGGGGACCTGGGCGCCCGAGACCGCATCGACGAGACGCGCGGACAGGACCAGGTCGGCTTCGCCGCCGCCCGGTGCGGCGCAGGGGATGACGACGGAGAGCCATGTGACGGCCGGCGGCACCTCCCCGAGGACCGGCGCGAAGCGGGAGGTGTCGTAGGGGTAACCCTGGCCGAAGGGCGGCGGCTCAGCGGCCATCTTCCCGGCGGCTTCGCGCAGGGGGACCTCCGTCCCCGCCGCGAGCAGGAGCGGGGTGCCGAGCTGCAGTCCGGCCGCCGCCGGCTTGCCGACCGTCGCCCGGGCCGAGGCCACCGCGCTCTGGCCCGTGGTCATGTCCCGGATGACGAGGCGGCCGGCGTAATCGCCCGGCCTCAGCGTCGAGCCGGCCGCGAGGACCACGTCGCGGCCGCGCAGGGCGGCCGTGTCGACCTCCTCCCGGACGATCTCCCGAATGTCGCCTTCGTCGTCGAAGAAAAGCGCTACGAGCTCCAGCTTCGGTCCGGTGAACTTGGCCGTCATCTCCCTCGGGACCCCGGCCAGGACCGCGAGCTTCGAGACCCCCTCGGCGGCGTAGGTCAGCGCCGTCATCGGGACGCTGCCGGGCATGCGGGAGAAGGACCTCTCGTTGATGGCCAGATCGAACAGCTGGATCTGCTTCTCGAGGTCGGTGTATTCGGCGTAGGGCTTGGGGTTGAAATAGCCGGCCTGGGTCCGGACCTCGCAGCCCTTGCGCTTGACCTCGACCTTGACCTCGTGGAACTGGCCGTCCCACTTCTCGTTGACCGCATAGCCCAGGACGTAATAGGCCCCGGTCGCTTGCTGGACCTGGGCGAGGTTCCGCTCGTACATGTTGATGTTCGAATAGAATTTTCCGCCCGTCTGGTCCGTAAAGCGCTTGAGCGTATTGAGACCGGTCGCCTTGTCGTCCTTGAAAATGTAGGTTGGGTCGATGGCGGTGGTCATCGCCCGGCTGCCCATGGCGAAGGTCTCTTCGTCGTAGGTGAAGAGGGAAGCTTCCTTGGAGGACTCCCGCGTGTCGAAAGCGTAGAACGCGCAGCCGGCCGCGCCGAACTCCCTGTACATCGTTTCGTTCTGCCGCCGGAGAACATTGTTGCCGGAGGCCTGGCCGACGTCGGACCGGTTGAAGACGTTGCTGGTGGCATAGCCGTAGATCAGGGAATTCGGGATGCCGGAGGAGAACAGGATGAAGTTCTTCTCCCCGTCGACGAGCCGCAGCGCCTGGGCCAGGTCCGTGAGCGTCAGCATGTACTTCTGGGCCATGTCCTCCGATTCCGCGCGGTTCGCCTCGGCCTCGGCCCGGATGTTCAGCACGAAAGGCCCGCCGTACGACTGGACAAGCCTCCAGTAATAATCCTCAATCTCGGTCGCCCGGCCCTTGACGTCCTTGTGGCCGATGGCCTGCAGGACCTTGCGGACCTGGGCGTGGTCGGTCGTCAGGTATTCGTGGAACGCGAGACCGCCGATGGCGGCGTAGCTCAGCACGGCCACCTGATCGCGGGGCCCGGCGATCGTGTCGATGAAATGAAGGGCGGCCTTCTGGGCCTTCTCGATGCCGCGGACGTTGTTGTAGGCGAAATCGAACAGGAGAAAGAACTTGCGGCCGGGCGGCAAAACGGCCGGAGCGACCGGGGGCGCTTCGCCGGAGGCGTCCGGCGCCGCTTCGGGCGCGGGGGCGGCCGGGGCCGGCGCGAGCGCATGTTTTTCGAACGCGCTGAGATCCACGGGCTGGCCGTTGTCGGTGACGACGAAATCCTCCCGGACGAGGTCGCGGACCGGGTTGCCCTTCTTATCCGTTACGTGGACCTGGACGAGCTTGAGGACGACGTTGACCTCGTACTGGAGCGGCTTGGCCGGGGCCTGGGCTTGCGCCTGCGCAGGTCCGGCCGGGGAAGAGGCGCGAGGAGCGTCGGGCGCGGCCGGAAGGCCGTTGCCGATGAACAAGATGGCCAGGATGCCGATCGCCGCCGCGCTGC
>JAPKZE010000167.1 GCA_026393955.1 Candidatus Aminicenantota bacterium | reverse complement strand
TCGTCCTCGGGGCCGAGCCGCTCGTCTTCCTCGAGTATATCGCCGTCGGCAAGGTCGTGCCGTCCATGCTCGTCGACCTCGTCAAGGGCGTCGTTCGCGGCTGCCGCGAGGCCCGCTGCGCCCTGGTCGGCGGCGAGACGGCCGAGCTGCCCGGGCTCTACGGCCCCGGAAAATGGGACTTGGCCGGTTTCTGCGTCGGTCTCGTCGACGAGCCGAAGATCATCGACGGCCGGACCTGCCGGGCCGGCGATGCGGTCAACGGCCTGGCCTCGAGCGGGCTCCACAGCAACGGCTACTCCCTGGCCCGCAAGGTCTTTTCGGAGCGGGCCATCAAGGCCGGCCTCTGGCGGGAGCTCCTCCGGCCGACGCGGATCTACTGCACGGCCATCCTCGAGGTCCTCAAGACCGTCCGGATCAAGTCCATGGCCCACATCACCGGGGGCGGCTTCTACGACAACATCCCCCGGGTCATTCCCGAGGGCTTCGGCGTCCGCGTCGAGAAGGGCTCCTGGCCCGTCCCGCCCATCTTCCGGAAGATCCAGCGGGCCGGAGAGGTCGATGAACGGGAGATGTACCGGACCCTGAACATGGGCATCGGTATGGCCCTGGTCGTCCGGCCCGGGGACGTGGACCAGACCATTTCCGGCTTCGCCCGGCGGGGCTTCAAGGCCTGGCCCATCGGCCAAGTGGTCCGGGGCCGGCACGAGGTCGTCCTCCTCTGAGGCGGCCGCCGGCCGACCTTCCTCTGACATCTAGTGACATAATCGGACACGGCCCGAAATCCTATTGACATCCCCCCCGGTTGGGCTATGTTCGTACGTGCGGGAACGGGAAGGTGCGGCCGAGGAGTCCAATCAGGTGAGGATTTGAGCCAAAGGGGGCTCTATATGCCGCGCCTGGCTATAACAGGTCCGCCGAACGAGGGGCGACGACACGCCCCTTGATCTCGCGTTCTCCGTCCGAGAGGTTCGCAGCCAGCTCGAAGCTCCCCCTGTCGCAACCCCGGCCCTCGATGAGGTAGGCGTCCTCGCCGAATTCCCCCATGAGCCCGCTCACCCGGGCCGTGCGGCCCCGGAGCGCCAGCGACCGCCCCAAGAGGTCCCTTTCGGCCGGGCCCAGGAGCGAGAGCCGGTCGCTGTCGATGACCATATTGTCAAGGGCGCCCGCGGTCAGAGCGTAGAGCTCGCGCTCGTTCCGGGTGAGCTCGATCTCCCGGTCCCGGACGAGCAGGCAGTCGGGGTCGTTGAGCCAGAAGGCCCGGTGCATGAACTGCCGCATCAGGGCGTTCTTCAGCGCGAAATAGGCGTTCGGTCCCTGGAATCCGGAGGGCTTGGTTTTCCAGTAGGGAGCGGTATCTTCACCGATGCGCATGCCGTCGACGAGTCCGACCGAGGGCAGCAGGGGCGCCCCGCATCCCAGGACGAAATCCCGGCCGGCCGCCCGCCGGATGATGCGCAGGCCCTCCCGATAGGCCTGGACCGGCGTGACCGGCTTGCGCCGCACGCCCGCCATGGCCGCCGCGAACAGGAAGTCGATCTTGAGATAGGTGAAGCCCGCCCGCCGCAGCGCTCGGATCGTCGCGTCGAGCCAGCTCTTGACGTCCGGGCGCGTCGTGTCCAGGGCATAGATCGTCCGGCCCCAGCCCTTGTAGCAGGGCTTGGGCCGGCCGTTCTCCGCGACCATCCAATCGGGATGCTCGGCGAAGAGCCTCGACGTCTCCGCGGCGCTGAAGGGGGCCGCCCAG
>JAPKZE010000413.1 GCA_026393955.1 Candidatus Aminicenantota bacterium | reverse complement strand
CCATCAGAAAAGCCGGCCAGAAGACGGCGTGGAACCGGAGGATGTCTTTGCCGATGAGGTGAAGGGAGGCCGGCCAGAATTTTTCGAAACGGGGGAGGTTCCAATCGTAGCCGATGCCCGTGACGTAGTTGTGCAGAGCGTCGAACCAGACGTAGACGGTGTGTTTCGGATCGCCCGGCACGGGGACCCCCCACTTGACCGTGGTCCGAGTGATGCTGAGGTCCTTGAGCCCGCCCCGGACGAAGCTGGCCACCTCGTTCAGGCGGCTCTGCGGCCGGACGAACTCGGGATGGTCCTCGTAGAGCTTGAGGAGCCTGTCCTGATAGGCCGAGAGCCGGAAGAAATAGGTCTCTTCCGAGACGAGCGAGGCCTTCTTGCCGCAATCCGGGCAGGTCTTGACGCCTCCGGCCCCGAGCGGGACGTCGTCCGAGAGGAAGTTTTCGTCCGAGACGCAGTACCAGCCCTTGTATTCGCCCTTGTAGATGTCGCCCTTGTCGAGGAGCATCTGGAAGAGCTTCTGGACGCCCTTCTCGTGGAAGTCCATGGTCGTGCGGATGAAGAGGTCGTAGGAGATGTCCAGGGCTTTCCACAGGTCCTGGGCCCGGCCGACGACGGAGTCGGCGAGGGCTTTGGGTGTCAGGCCCTTTTCGGCCGCCGCTTTCTCGATCTTCTGGCCGTGTTCGTCCGTCCCGGTCAGGAAGAAGACGTCCTTGCCGGCCAGCTTCTGGAACCGGGCCAGGGCGTCGGCGATGACGGTCGTGTAGGCGTGCCCGATGTGGGGCACGTCGTTGACGTAGTAGATCGGCGTCGTGACGTAGAAGGTCTTCTTAGAATTCCCGGACATTGCTGGGTCCTCCCCGGATGAGCATCATGGCCTCGGCCCGCGTCGCCGGGTTCTTCCGGAACGAGCCGCGGACGGCCGAGGTCACCGTGATCGACTTGGGCTTCTTGGCCCCGCGCATCGACATGCACATATGTTCGGCTTCGATCACGACCATGACGCCTAGGGGCTCGAGGTGCTTGTCGAGCAGGTCGGCGATCTGTTTCGTCAGCCGCTCCTGGACCTGGAGCCGCCTGGACAGGGCCTCCACGACCCGGGCGATCTTGCTCAATCCGACGATGCGCCCGGACTTCGGAATATAGGCCACGTGGGCTACTCCCGCGAAGGGGAGGAGATGGTGCTCGCACATGGAATACAGGGGGATGTTCTTGATGAGGACCATTTCGTCGTGCTTCTCGTCCTCGATCGTCCGGAGGTTCCGCGTCGCTTCCCGCTCCGACCCGCCGAGGATCTCGGACAGCATGTGGGCCACCCGGCGGGGGGTGGCCCGGATGCCCGGCCGAAGGGGGTCCTCGCCGACGCCTTCGAGGACGAGACGGACGCCCTTTTCGATCTTCTTGATGTCCATCGTGGCCCCTCCGCTCCGCCGCCGCTAGCGCTTCCGCGCGAATTCGCACACGGCCGCGTGGGCGATCTCCTTGAGCGGCCGGCCGGTCTTGCGGGCCGCCCTGAGGAGGTCCTCGTATTCCGGCTGGACGTTGACCGTCCGCCCGCCTAGCGCCGCCACCTTGAGCCCGACCTTTTCGCCGCCGACGCGGACGGCCCGGATCTCGCGGTCGAGGACGCGCCGTCCGACCGGAAAGTAGCGCAGGCCGATCGACGTCGTCTCCCGGAACACGGCTTCGATCAAGGCGTCCAGGCGGGCCGACTCGACGAGCAGGGAGAGCTTGGTGCCCAGCCGGTTCTTCTTCATGACGACGGGGGAGAGGGTGGCGTCGAGGGCGCCTTCCTCGAGGGCCCGCTCCAGGAAGTGAGCCAGCAGCTGAGGCGTGGCGTCGTCGATCGTCGCCTCGACGATGAAGACGCTCCGGGCCTCGTCGAAGGCCGCGGCGTCGCCGTAATAGACCCTGAGGATATTGGGGATCTCGGGGAATTCCTTGGCCCCGGCGCCCCGGCCGATCTTCTCGTAGACGAGCTCGGGGAGCTTGAGGTAGCGCCGGGCGAGCGTCGCGACGATGGCCGCCCCGGTCGGGGTGACCAGCTCCGATTCGACCCAGGCCGCGTAGACGGGGGCCTTCTTCAGGAGCTCGGCCACGGCCGGGGGCGGCACGGCCAGGCGGCCGTGCGAGGTCTTGACCCAGCCGGAGCCGACGTTGAGCGGCGAGCAATAGAGCTGCGTGACATCCAGCTCCTCGAGCAGGAAGGCCGTTCCGACGATGTCCACGAGGGCGTCGTCGGCCCCGGCCTCGTGCAGATGCGCCTCCTTGAACCTACGTCCATGGACTTTGGCCTCGGCCTCGAACAACCGGGTAAAGATGGCCAGGGCCCGGTCCTAGACGGCCGGCGCGAAGCGGCTCTTGAGGATGACGCGCTCGACGTCCGCGAACGTGCGTTCGGTCTGGTCGCCGGCCTTGATCCCGACGTCGACCTTGAGGGCGGCGAAGCCGCCGCGGCGGACGCGCCGGACGGCGATCTCCACGGGCAGGCGGAGCCCGGCCATCCTCTCCTTAAAGAGGGCGGCGTCCACGCCCAGGTCGAGCAGGGCGCCCAGCGTCATGTCACCGCTGACCCCCGAAGACGCGTCGAGATAGACGTATTTCATGGCCCGGTTAGGATATCGTTTTCGCCGCAAAAAAGCAAAGCCGCCGCAGGGGATTGACGCGGCCTCGCGGAAAAAGGTATATGGAGGCGAGGAGGATCCATGGTGATCGGGATTTTGGGCGGCACGGGGCTCTATGATATCGAGGGGTTCGAGAACAGGCGCGAGGTCCGGCTTCGAACGCCCTTCGGCCCGCCGTCCGGCCCCTACGTCGTCGGCACGCTCGAGGGCCGCGGCGTCGCCTTCCTGGCCCGCCACGGACAGGGCCACCATCTTCTGCCCGCCGAAGTTCCGTACCGGGCCAACATCTTCGGTTTCAAGAAGCTGGGCGTCGAGCGGATCATCTCGGTCAACTCCGTCGGCTCGCTCCGCCGGGAGATCGCCCCGCGCGACATCGTCCTGCCCGCCCAGTTCTTCGACCGGACCCGCCGGCCGAGCACCTTCTTCGGCGGCGGCCTCGTCGCCCACGTCAGCCTGGGACAGCCCGTCTGTCCCGAGCTGGCCGGCGTCCTTTACGAGAAGGCCATCGGTCTCGGCCTCCGGGCCCACCGCGGCGGGACCTATATCTGCATCGACGGCCCGGCCTTTTCGACCAAGGCCGAATCCAAAATGCACCGGGCCTGGGGCGGCGAC
>JAPKZE010000465.1 GCA_026393955.1 Candidatus Aminicenantota bacterium | reverse complement strand
ACGAGTTTGCCATCAATGTTCATGGGATGACCAAGCGGTACGGCGACTTGACGGCCGTCGAGCACGTCTATCTGGCGGTCCGCGCGGGCGAGATCTGCGGGTTCCTCGGCCCCAACGGCAGCGGCAAAACGACGTTCATCCGCATGCTCTGCGGCCTGCTCCGCGCCGACGAGGGCCACGGCACGTGCCTGGACTACGACGTCATCACCGAGAGCGAGACGATCAAGCGGCACGTCGGCTACATGACCCAGCGCTTCAGCTTCTGGGACGACCTGACCATTGCCGAGAACCTCGATTTCGTCGCCCGGATGTATTTCATCAAGAACCGCCGGGAGGCAGTGCGCGAAACCATCGAGCGGCTCGGGCTTGCGGAACGCAGGAACCAGCTTGCCGGCCAGCTTTCCGGCGGCTGGAAGCAGCGGCTCGCCCTGGCCGCGTGCATGATTCACCAGCCCAGGCTGCTCTTGCTCGATGAGCCCACGGCCGGCGTGGACCCGAAGGCCCGGCGGGAATTCTGGGAGGAGATTCATCGGCTCGCCGGCGCGGGACTGACGTTCCTGATCGCCACGCACTACATGGACGAGGCCGAGCGCTGTCACCGGCTCGCCTTCATCCTCAGAGGCCGCCTGCTGGCTCACGGCAGGATGGCCGAGGTGATCGGGCAGGCGCGACTGGCGACCTGGTCGGTCAGCGGCCCGGATTTGCTCAAGCTGGCCGAGCGGCTCCGCGACGACCCCGCCGTGGAGCAGGCCGTGTCGTTCGGCGCCATGCTGCACGTCAGCGGCCCCGACGCTGCGGCTCTCGAACGGGCCGTGACGCCGTTTCACACGAAGCTCTACGAATGGCGCCGGATCGATTCCGGCCTGGAAGACGTGTTCATTCACTTCATGAGCCGATCGAAGGATAACGTGTCACTATGACAAGCCCCTCCCAAATGGAGATTAGGCTTATATTATCCCAGGACATCTGCTGGGGGATTTCCTGGAATAGTTCGCTTGACTCATTGCGTGTCGCGTGCGCGCTCCTTCGGAAGGAAAAATCGCACAGCCAATTCTTCCTTCCTCCAAGCAAGCCTCATCTCCCTTTGGGAGGGGCGGAACGATGAGGAAGCGTCGCGAATTCTCGCCGAGGCGGTTCTGGGCCATCGTGGTGAAGGAATTCATCCAGATGCGCCGGGACCGGCTGACCTTCCTGATGATGCTCAGCATGCCGCTGATGCAGCTCATCCTCTTCGGGTACGCCATCAATTCGGACCCGCGGCACCTGCCGGCCGGCGTGCTCATGGGCGACCACGGGCCGCAGGCCCGCACCCTGCTGCATGCGATCAGCAACAGCAGCTATTTTACCTTCGTGCGCGAGCTCGACACCGAGCCGGAGGGCCGCGCGGCCATCGCCCGGGGCGAGATCCAGTTCCTCATCAGCATTCCGGAGAATTTCACTCGTGATCTCCTGCGGGGCGACCGGCCCACGCTCTTGATCGAAGCGGACGGGACCGATCCCGCCGCCATCGGCAACGCCGTCAGCGCCTCGCGCCTGCTGCTGAACAGCGCCATGAAGCACGATTTCCAGGGTCCGCTCGCCTATTTGGCCGCCCAACCCGACCCCATCGACCTGCGCATCCAGACGCTCTACAACCCGGAAGGGATCACGCGATACAACATCGTGCCGGGCCTCATGGGCGTCGTTCTGACGATGACGATGATTATGATCACCGGCCTGGGGATCA
>JAPKZE010000376.1 GCA_026393955.1 Candidatus Aminicenantota bacterium | reverse complement strand
GCCTTGCGGGCCACGTTGGGGACGTAGTCCAGGTCGCAGTCGGGGTCGGGGAACTCGTAGTTGATGGTCGGCGGCATGATCTGGTGGTAGATGGCCAGGGCCGTGATGCCGGCCTCCAGGCCGCCGGCCGCGCCGAGCAGGTGGCCGGTCATGGATTTCGTCGAGTTGACGGCCAGCCGGCGGGCATGGTCGCCGAACACCGTCTTGATGGCCGCCGTCTCGATCTTGTCGTTGAGCTCGGTCGACGTGCCGTGGGCGTTGATGTACTGGACGGCGTCCGGCCCGATCCCGGCGTCCTCGAGGGCCCGGCGCATGACGCGGATCGCGCCGTCGCCGTCCGGAGCGGGCGCGGCGACATGGTAGGCGTCGCTCGTCATGCCGTAGCCGACAAGCTCGGCGTAGATCCGGGCGTTGCGCCGCAGGGCCCGGCCGAGCTCTTCGAGGATGAGGACGCCCGCTCCCTCGCCCATGACGAAGCCGTCCCGCTTCGCGTCGAAGGGCCGGGAGGCCTTGGCCGGCTCGTCGTTCCGCTCGGAGATGGCCTTGATCGAGTTGAATCCGGCCAGGCTGAGCGGCGTCAGCGGGGCCTCGGCCCCGCCGGCGATCATGATGTCCGCCTCGCCGCGGGCGATGATCCGGGCCGAGTCGCCCAGGGCGTGCGTGCCCGTGCTGCAGGCGGTGGCGTTGGCGCAGTTGGGCCCCTTGGCGCCGAACCGGATGGAGATCTGGCCCGAGGCCTCGTTGATGATCGTCTGGATGAGGAAGAACGGCGAGACCCGGTCGGGCCCCTTCTCCCAGAGGACCTTGAGGTTCTCTTCGATGGAACCGAGGCCGCCGATGCCCGAGCCGACATAGGTGCCGGCCCGGTCGCTCCGCAGGTCCGCCCGGTCGATGCCGGAATCGGCCACGGCGATCTCCGCGGCCGCCAGGCCGTAGCGAGTGAAGGGGTCCATCTTGCGGACCTCCTTCCGTTCGATGAAGGCCAGGGGGTCGAAGTCCTTGACCTCGCCGCCGAAACGGGTGGCGTAGCGGGACATGTCGAACCGGGTCAGGAGCGCGATGCCGCTCTCGCCCCGCAGGAGGGCCTGCCAGTTCTTGTCCGTCCCCGTGCCGAGCGGCGAAACGAGGCCGATGCCGGTGACGACAACGCGGCGTCCGGGAAAATTCTCCCTGTTCATGGAACGAGCGATCCGAGGATGTGCGGAACCGGGCGGGCCGCTACTTGGCGTGCCCCACGATATAGTCGATGGCCTTGCCGACCGTGGTCAGCTTTTCGGCCTGATCGTCGGGGATGTCCAGCCCGAACTCGTCCTCGAGGGCCATGACGAGCTCGACGGTGTCCAGGGAGTCGGCGCCGAGATCATCGATGAAGGACGCGTCTTCCGTGACCTGCTCCTCGCTGATGCTCAGCTTGTCGGAAACGATCGCCCGGACCTTCTTGAGCAGTTCCTCTCTTTGCATTGTGTCCTCCTTCCTTCCTGAATGTTATAGATGATGGCGGAACGCCTACATATACATGCCGCCGTTGACGCTGACCACCTGACCCGTGATATAGGCCGCGTCATCGGAGAGCAGAAATTGTACCGCAGATGACACGTCTTTGGGAAGCCCGAATTTCTTAAGGGGGATGATCTCGAGGTAAGCCTTCCGGACGTCCTCGGGCAGGGCGTCGGTCATGGCCGAGACGATGAAGCCGGGGGCGACCGCGTTCACGGTGATGCCCCGGCTGCCGACTTCGCGGGCCAGGGACCGGGCCAAGGCGATGACGCCGGCCTTCGAGGCCGAGTAGTTCGTCTGCCCGGCGCTGCCCATCAGACCCACGACCGAGGCGATGTTGACGATCCGGCCGTACCTGGCGCCGATCATCGTCCGCAGGACGGCCCGGGAGAAGTTGAAGGCCCCCTTGAGGTTGACCCGGAGGACGGCGTCCCAGTCCTCCTCCTTCATGCGCATGAGCAGGCCGTCGCGGGTGATGCCGGCGTTGTTGACCAGATGGTCGATACGGCCGTGGGCCGCGGCCACCGCGGTCACGACGGCCTCGACGGCGGCCGTGTCGCCGACGTCGACGATCCGGGCGTCGGCCCGGCCGCCGGCCGCGGCGATCGAGCCAGCCACGGCCTCGAGCTTGTCCCTCTGGACATCGACGAGGACGACGGTGGCCCCCCCGTCCGCGAGATCGCGGGCGATGGCCTCGCCGATCCCCTGAGAGGCGCCGGTGACGATGGAGACGCGGCTTTCGAAGCGCTTCATGGGGCGACCCCTCTCAGGGCATGTTCGTAGCGGAGGATCTCCGCCTGGATCTTGGCCTGGACCCCGTTGGCGACGAAATCCCGGGCCAGGCCGATGGCGTTGCGGACGGCCGCCGGGTTCGAGCGGCCGTGGCCGATGATGCAGACCCCGTCGACGCCCAGGAGCTGGGCCCCGCCGTATTCGGAATAGTCGACCTTCTTGTAGACTTTCTTCAGGTGCCGCTTCATCAGGAGGTAGCCGAGCTTGGCGAAGATGTTCTTGGTGATCTCGTGGCGGGCCATGGACAGGACGCTCTGGACGACCCCCTCGGAGACCTTGAGGGCGATGTTCCCGGTGAAGCCATCGCTGACGATGACGTCGGCGACGCTGGAGAACAGGTCCTTGCCCTCGACGTTGCCGATGAAGCGCAGGGGCGCCTCCTGGAGCCGGTCGAAGGCCTGCTTGACCAGGTCGTTCCCTTTGCCCTTCTCTTCGCCGATGCTCATCAGCCCGACCCGCGGGTCCTTCAGGCCGGCCACGGCCTCCATGAAGATCTTGCCCATGATCGCGAACTGGACGAGGTTGTGCGGCTGGCAGTTGGCGTTGGCCCCGACGTCGAGGAGCAGGGTCTTCCCTTCCAGGCCGGGGACGAGGAGGGCCAGGGCCGGCCGGTCCACGCCCTTGAGGGCGCCCAGGACGTCCCGGGAGATGTAGACGACCGCGCCGGTGTTGCCCATGCTGACGAAGGCGTCGGCCCGGCCGTCCTTGACGAGCTGGGCGCCGACCCGGATCGAGGAGGCTTTTTTCCTGCGGAAGGCGAGGAGCCCGTCGGCCATGCCGATCTCCTCGGGCGCATCGACGATGCTGACGTGGGATCCCAGGGACCCGTGCTTGCCGGCTTCGCGGCGGATGGCGGTCTCGAGACCGACGAGAAGGACGTCGACGCCGAAGTCCGCGGCGGCGTTCAGGGCCCCAGGCACTGTGGCTTTCGGCCCGATATCCCCCCCCATCGCGTCGACGGCGATTCTCATGTTCGCCGGCCGGATCAGTCTTCGGTCCCTTCCGTCACCTGCCGTCCCTTGTAGTACCCGCACTCGGGGCAGGCCCGGTGCGGCAGCTTGGGATTGCCGCATTTGGCGCAGATGGAGAAGGTCGGCAGGGTCAGGCCGTCGTGGGCGCGGCGCTTCCCTTTTCTGGTGGGTGAATGGCGTCTCTTTGGATTAGGCATTTAACTCTTGTCTCTCACGGGAAATTTGATCTTGTTCCAAGGCGCGTCCGGCTCCTTCACCTGGCAGGAGCACTTGGCGTCGCGGATAAGCTCGCCGCAGACGGCGCAGATGCCCTCGCAGTCCGTCACGCACAGGGGCTTGGCCGGGAAGGTCAGGTTCAGCTGCTCGAGGACGACGGCCCGCAGGTCGAGTTGGCGGCCGGAGTAGAACATCTGGTCGATCTTCTCGTCGGACAGCTCCTCCGAGAGGGCGTCGATGTCCTCGGGCAGGTAGACCAGGTCGAACCGGCTGGCCACCGGGAACTCGAAGGGGGTCAGGCAGCGGGAGCAGACGAAGCTCAGCCGGGCCGAGACCTCGCCCTGGATGAGGATCTCGTCGCCGACCAGCCGGACGCTGACCTCGGCGTGGGCCGGCTCGAGGAAGACGGCGTTCTCTTCGACCAGGTCCAGGCCCAGGAACTCGAAGTCCCTGGACAGGCGGACGCCCTCCTTCGGCAGGCGGTCGAGATCGATCAGCATGGTCGTGTCCAAGTCATACCCTCGTTAAAATATCAACTTATTATACCAACCGGTCCCCGGTTGTCAAATGACGGACCGGCCGGATGCGGCATTCGGGGGCCAGCTTGAACGGAGGGGCCGGATGCGTATAATGAGGCCATGGGCGGGTACGACACGCGGGTGGATTTCAAGGGGGAGGCCTACATCGTCCAGACCCAGGACAAGGGGTCGGGCGCCCCGTATATCGAATCCCTGATCTACCGGTCCGGCCGGCTGCTCGAGTCGAAGAGGTCCTTCTACACGGCTTTCCTCGGCCTGCCGGACGCCGCGGACCGGATCGCGCGGATGATGGAGGAGCAGCACAAGACGATCCTCGGACAGATCGTCGAAGGCAGGTACGACTGAGCCCGCAGCGCCTCTTCCTCATCGACGGGAACGCCCTCCTCTACCGCTCCTATTACGCCATCCGGAACCTGACCAATTCCGCCGGCTTCCCGACCGGCGCCATCTTCGGCTTCATCGCCGCGCTGCGCAAGCTTGTCGACCAGGACAAGCCCGATTACCTCGGTGTCGTCTTCGACGTCAAGGGGCCGACCTTCCGCCACGAGGAGTACGGCGAGTATAAGGCCCACCGCAAACCCATGCCGGACGACCTCGCCGTCCAGGTCCCCAAGCTGAGGGAGCTGCTCCAGGCCCTGCGCATCGCCACGGCCGAGTTCCCCAGGTACGAGGCCGACGACGTCCTCGCTTCGCTCGCGGTCCGGGCGGCCGAAAAGGGGCTCCAGACCATCGTCGTCACGACCGACAAGGACCTCCTCCAGATCATCGACGGCTCGACCTCCGTCTGGAACCCGTCCAAGGAGCAGACCATCGAAGCGGGCGACGTCCGGGAGCTCTTCGGCGTCGAGGCCGACCGGGTCGTCGACGTCCTGGCCCTGTGGGGCGACCCCACGGACAACGTTCCCGGCGTCCCCGGCATCGGCGAGAAGACGGCCAAGTCGCTCATCCGGGAATTCGGCTCTCTCGACGCCCTGCTCGGCCGTCTCGATGAGGTCAAGAACCCCCGCGTCCGGGAGAAGATCGAACAGAACCGGGAGCTGCTCGAGCTCAGCCGGCGCCTGGTCACCGTGTGCCGCGACCTGCCGCTCGAGCTCGACCTCGACCGCTTCATCGTCCGGGAGCCCGACGAGAAGGAGACCGTCCGTCTCTTCGGCGAGCTCGAGTTCTCCTCGCTGCTCGCGGATTTCCTGAAGCCCGCCCGCCCGCCCGGCCGGGACTTCCGGACCGTCCTCGACGAGCAGGAGCTCCGGGCCCTGGCCGCGCGCATCGCCGCGGCCGGCGCGGTGGCCCTGGACACCGAAACGACCTCCCCGGCCCCGACGCGGGCCCGGCTGGTCGGGCTGTCCTTCTCCCTCCTCCCCGGCGAAGCGTTCTATGTCCCGGTCGGGCACGATTACCTGGGCGCCCCGGCCCAGGTCCCCAAGGATCGCGCCCTGGATATCCTGCGCCCCGTCCTCGAGGACGAGAAGGTCCTGAAGACGGGCCAGAACATCAAGTACGACCTGATCGTCCTCGAACGCGAGGGCGTCCGCCTCCGCGGCCTCTGCCGGGATACCATGGTCCTGTCCTATCTTCTCGAGCCGAACTGGGGCAGGCACGGCCTCGACAAGCTGGCCCTCCACTATCTGCGCGAGACCAAGACCCCCTACGAAGAGGTCGCCGGCAAGGGCAAGAACGAGCTGACCATGGACAAGGTGGCCGTCGAGCGGGCCGCCCCATACGCCTGCCAGGACGCCGCCCTCGCCGGGGAGCTCGGCGAGGTCCTCTGGGACAAGGTCCGGTCGCGCCGGCTCGATCGTCTCTACGAGGATATCGAACGGCCGCTCGTGGCCTTGCTGGCCCGGATGGAGGTCCTCGGCGTCCGGGTCGATCCCAAGGTCCTCAAGGCCATGTCGAAGGAGCTCGCGGGCGAGCTCGGCCGCCTGGAGAAGGAGATCCACGGCCTGGCCGGGGGGGCCTTCAACATCAACTCCCCGCGCCAGCTGGCCGACATCCTCTTCCACAAGCTCGGCCTGCAGGCCGGCCGCCGGACCAAGGTCACCAAGGGCTTCTCGACATCGATCGACATCCTCGAAGAGCTGGCCGCCGTCCATCCGCTGGCCCGCCACGTCCTCGATTTCCGGCAGATGTCCAAGCTCAAGTCCACCTACGCCGACGCCCTGCCTCTGCTCATCAATCCGGAGACGGGCCGCATCCACACTTCGTACAATCAGACCGTGGCCTCGACGGGACGGCTGTCCTCGAGCGAGCCCAACCTGCAGAACATCCCCGCCCGCGGGCCGTGGGGGACGCGCTTCCGCCGGGCCTTCATCCCGGACAAGGGCCACATCCTGCTGGCCGCCGACTACTCCCAGGTCGAGCTGCGCGTCCTGGCCCATCTCTCCCAGGATCCGACGCTCATCGAGACCTTCCTGGCCGACCGGGACGTCCACGAGGAGACCGCGCGGCTCGTCTTCGGCGAGGCGGCCGGCGAGGACGCCCGCCGGCGGGCCAAGATCATCAACTTCAGCATCATCTACGGAACATCGGCCTTCTCGCTGGCCCGCGAGCTGGGCACATCCTCGGCCGAGGCCCAGAAGTTCATCGACCGCTACTTCGCCGAGCGGCCGAAGG
Organism: Candidatus Aminicenantota bacterium; assembly: GCA_026393955.1. Taxonomy (GTDB): domain Bacteria; phylum Acidobacteriota; class Aminicenantia; order Aminicenantales; family Saccharicenantaceae; genus RBG-16-66-30. The sequence goes on along the minus strand of JAPKZE010000376.1, from coordinate 700 downwards.
TCCGGGAGTACCTCGACCGGGTCGTCGAGGAGGCCCGCGAGCGGGGCTATTCCGAGACGATCTTCGGCCGGCAGCGGCAGGTCCCCGAGCTGCGGGCGCCCGACCGGAACCTCCAGCAGGCCGGCCGGCGCATCGCCCTCAACAACCCCATCCAGGGGTCCGCGGCCGACATCATCAAGGTGGCCATGCTCCGGGCCGCCGGCGAGATCGAGCGCCGGAAGCTGCGGACGCGCATGATCCTCCAGGTCCACGACGAGCTCGTCTTCGAGGTCCCGGAGGCCGAGAAGGCGGCCGTGGAGCCGGTCGTCCGGGAGGCCATGGAGGGCGCGGCGCAACTGGCCGTGCCCCTTCTCGTCCGCTTGGGATTCGGCCCGAACTGGGCCGACGCGAAATAGTCCGTCCGGCCGCTTTACTCGACCCCCCCCGTATGCTATAAGCCGCAATATGAACGGCGAAGAGGCCCAGATGTTCCTCTATTTTTCCGAGCTCCTGGGCCGGCCCGTCCGGTCCTCCGATGGCGCCCGCCTCGGCCGGACGGCCGACCTCAAGGTCCACCTGGGCGAGCTCTACCCGAAAGCGGAAACGCTCGTCATTCGCCGCCGTTCGGACAAGGCGCCGCGCTGCCTCGATTGGGGCCAGGTCGAGACCCTGGGCGGAAAGGCTGTCGTCCTCCGGGCCGGCGCCGAGCGCGGGCTCGTTC
>JAPKZE010000119.1 GCA_026393955.1 Candidatus Aminicenantota bacterium | reverse complement strand
CTCTTCGTGTATACATCGTACACATTCTCCTCTCCCCAGACGTCCGAATCGAAGTCATCCTGGTAGGACCTCAGACCCCAGTCGGTGGAGTTGGTCATGGGGTCCTTGGGGATGCGGCGGAGGAACTTGACGGTCTTGCGGCTTCCCGCCGTGCCCTTGGCTTCCTTGTCCTGGACTTCGACGCCCTTGACCAGGATCTCGAGCGTGGGAGGATAGCCCTCGGTGTCCTCGTCGACCTCGATCTTCTTCTCGTCGGCGAGCTTCTTGTAGGCGTCGATGGCCTCGCGCATCAGCCGCAGGGCGCGCTGGAGCTCGATCTCGTTCTCCCGCTTGAGGAGCGTCTTGCCGAGGGGCAGGGCGGACATGGCCAGGACGGCCACGAGCGCCAGCGTGACGATCATCTCCGCGATGGTGAAACCCGGACGGTCGTGTGAACGGAACATCTTCGCCTCGGGCCGCGGCCCGTCGGGCCGCCCCTCCCAGGATTATAGGCTAACGGCCGGATAAATCAAAACCGGCCGCGGCCGCCCCGGCGGTCCGGACCGTGCTCGCGGGACTGGGGCCGCGGGGACGGGGGACGGGGGGTCGAATCGGGATTCTCGCCGCCGCCCTCCTCGCAGGCCTTCTTGCTCAGGCGCATCTTGTTGTCGGCCGGGTCGATGCTGACGACCTTGACCGTGACCGTGTCGCCCAGGTGGAGGACGTCGTGGATGCTGTTGATCCGGTAGGGCGCGACCTCCGAGATGTGCAGAAGCCCGACCAGGTTGGGCATGATCTCGACGAAGGCGCCGTATTCCTCGAGCCGGACGACCTTGCCCGTGTAGATCTTGCCCAGCTCGGCCTCGGCCGTGAGGTCGAGGATCATCTGCTTGGCCGCTTCGGCGGCGGACATGTCGGTCGAGGCGATGAGGATCCGGCCGTCCTCCTCGATGTCGATCTTGGCCCCGGTCTGGCTGATGATCTTCTTGATGATCTTGCCGGCGGGTCCGATGACTTCGCCGACCTTTTCCGGATTGATATTGAGGATGAGGATCCGCGGGGCGAAGACGGAGATGTCCGGCCGCGGCTCGGCGATGGTCTCCTTCATCCGGGCCAGGACCTTGAGCCGGGCGGCCTTGGATTTGGCCATGATCTCGTGGAGCATCGGCAGGGTGACGCAGGGGATCTTGAGGTCGAGCTGGATGGCCGTGACCCCCTTTTCGGTCCCCGCCATCTTGAAGTCCATGTCGCCGAAGTGGTCCTCGAGGCCGGCGATGTCGGTCAGGATGGCGTAGCCGTCGGGGCCCGTGACCAGGCCCATGGCGATGCCGGCGACGATCATCTTCAGCGGGACGCCGGCGTCCATCAGGGCCAGAACGCCGCCGCAGACGGATGCCTGCGAGGAGGAGCCGTTGCTCTCCAGGATGTCCGAGACGATGCGGATGGTGTAGGGGAAGGTGTCATTGTCGGGGATGGCCGGCAGGATCGATTTCTCGGCCAGGGCGCCATGCCCGATCTCGCGGCGCCCGGGACCCCGCAAGAAGCCCACCTCGCCGACTGAGAAAGGCGGGAAGTTATAATGGAGCATGAACCGCTTTTTTGTTCCCTCGCCCAAGCTGTCGAGCCGCTGAGCATCGTCGAAGGTGCCCAGGGTGACCGTGGCCAGGGCCTGGGTCTCGCCGCGGGTGAACAGGGCCGAACCGTGGGTCCGGGTCAGGAGGCCGACTTCGCTCGTGATCGTACGGATGTCGTCGAAGCCCCGGCCGTCGGTCCGCAGGTTCTTCTTGAGGACGAGTTCGCGGAAAAGCTTCTCCTCGAGCTTGTAGAAGGCCTCCTTGGTCAGGAGCCTATCCTCGACGGCCTCTTCGGGGACCTTGGCCAAGGCGGCCTCTCGGACCGCTTTGAGGGCGAGTTCGTTGGCCTTCTTGCCCCGGACCTGCATGGCTTCGAGAAGGGCGGGTCCGTGCTCGCGCTCGACCTGGGCCAGCTTTTCCGGATCCAGGGATTTGGCGGTGAATTCGCGCTTCTTGATGCCGAGGCGCGCAAAGAGCTCTTTCTGGGCCCGGATGATCTGCTGGTTCGTCTCGTGGGCCAGGGCCAGTCCTTCGAGGACCTTCTCCTCGTCGATCTCCTGGGCCCCGGCTTCGATCATGATGATGCCGCTCTCATTGCTGACGACGGTCATGTTGAGCGGGCTGCGGTCGAGTTCCTTGTCGGTCGGATTGACGACGTAGACGCCGTCGATGAGGCCGACCTTGACCGCACCGAGGGGCGTCGTGAAGGGGATATCGGAAAAGTAGAGCGCGGCCGAGGCGCCGATGACGCCGAGCGTATCCGGCTCGTTTTCGAGGTCGGCGGAGAGGAGCAGGCCGACGATCTGGGTATCGAAGAAGTAGCCCTCGGGGAAGAGCGGCCGGACGGGCCGGTCGATCAGCCGGGCGATCAGGATCTCCCGCTCCGACGGACGGCCTTCGCGCTTGAAAAACCCGCCGGGGATCTTGCCCGCGGCGTAGGTGTTCTCACGGTAGTCGACAATGAGGGGCAGGAAGTCCTTGCCCTCTTTCAGCTCCTTGCGGGAGGTGGCCGTGACGAGCATCATCGTGTCGCCGTAGCGGAGCAGGGCCGAGCCGTCGGCCTGCTTGGCGATCTTGCCGATGTCGATGGTCAGGGTCCGCTTGTTGATTTCCAGACTAATAGTGTTAGACATGGGGGTTCCTTTGGAGGCGGGGCCTACTTGCGCAGGCCGAGCTTCTGAATGAGCTTTTCGTAGCGGCTGACATCTTGCTTCTTGATGTATTCGAGGAGCCGCTTTCTCTGTCCGACCTGCTTCATGAGGCCGGCCCGGGAATGAAAGTCCTTTTTGTGGTCGCCGAAGTGCTTGACGAGCAGGTTGATCCGCTCCGTCAGCAAGGCGACCTGGATCTCAGGCGATCCCGAGTCGGTGGGATGGGCCTGGTTGTCCGTGACGATCTTCGTCTTCTGTTCCTTGCTAATCACGCTTTTCTATTCTCCTGATGTTTTTTCCGGGTTATTTTAACAGAATCCGGGGGAAATGACAACAACTTCTTGGATTTATGGGGGCGGAAGGGGGGTGGACCCGGGGATCAGGCGGCCAGGACCTTTTTGCGGGCCAGGAGCTGGCGGGCGTATTTCGAACCGAGACCGCCCTGCTTCTCCTTGCATTCGGCCAGCCCGGCCGCGATCTCGGCCGGGGTGTCGGCGGTGAGTTTCTTTCTCTTCGG
>JAPKZE010000082.1 GCA_026393955.1 Candidatus Aminicenantota bacterium | reverse complement strand
GGCCCAGATCCGGATCGGGCAGGTCTTCGCCATCGTGATCATGCTCCTGGCTATGGCCTGGTCGACCCAGGGCGGGCGGTACACGAGCATCTTCGAGGCTATCAACACCATCGCCAGCTATCTGGCGCCGCCGATCACGACTGTCTTCCTGTGGGGCGTCTTCTGGAAGCGCGGCACGCGCCAGGCGGCCCTGACGACCTTGGTCGGAGGCTTCCTCCTCGGCGTCGTCTCGTTCCTGGTCGATCTTCCGGTCTTCGGCACGGAGAAGGTCATCACCCAGGGATGGGGCATCCCGTTCATGATGCAGGCCTGGTGGATGTTCTGCCTCTGCAGTGCGTTGTTCGTCGTCGTCAGCCTGCTGACGCCCCGGCCGGACCCCGAGAAGGTCAGCGCCTTGACCTGGAAAAGCCCGGCCGCCGTCCTGACCCACGGCCGGATCCAGGGGTGGGGCGACCCGCGGATCCTGGCCGGCGGGCTGCTGACGATCCTGATCGTCATGTATATTATCTTCCACTGAGGCCGCGTGACGCGGCCGGGGAGTTGACCGATGAAGCAAGCCGTCATGACCAGCCCGGGGGTGATCGAGTTCCGGGACGTGCCCGTCCCGAAACCCGGGCCCGAAGAGGTCCTGATCCGCGTCCGGCGGATCGGGGTCTGCGGTTCCGATATCCATGTCCGCCACGGGCGCCATCCCTTCACGTCCTATCCGGTCGTGCAGGGCCACGAGTTCTCGGGCGTCATCGAGGCGGTGGGGAAGCGCGTCCGGGGCCTGCGGCCGGGACTCAAGGTCACGGCCACGCCCCAGATCGTCTGCGGCCGCTGCGCCCCCTGCCGGCGCGGGGACTACCATATCTGCGATGTCCTCCGGGTCCAGGGTTTCCAGGCGCCGGGATGCGCCCAGGAGTACTTCCAGGTCCGGGCCGAGCAGATCGTCCCTCTTCCGGCCTCCTTCACTTTCGAACAGGGGGCCCTGGTCGAGCCGGCGGCCGTGGGCGTCCACACCGTCTCCCGGGCCGGGACGATGGCCGGGATGAACGTCGCCGTGCTCGGGGCCGGGCCCATCGGCAATCTCGTCGGACAGGTGGCCCGGGCCGCGGGCGCCAAGGTCCTCCTGACGGACATCAGCGAATTCCGTCTCGAGATCGCCCGCAAGTGCGGCCTCCGCTCGGTTTCGCTCGCCGGCCGGGAGACCCTGAAGGACGCCTCGGCCCGCGTCTTCGGCCCCAAGGGCTTTCAGAAGGCCTTCGAGTGCGCCGGGGCCGAGGCGGCCATCAACGAGGCCATCGACGCCATCCAGAAAGGCGGCACCATCGTGGCGGTCGGCGTCTACGGCGACCGGCCCCGCGTCAACATGGGTCTCGTCCAGGACCGCGAGCTGACCTTGACCGGCACGCTCATGTATCAGAAGCGGGATTTCGTCAAGGCCGTCCGGCTCATGCGGTCGGGAGCGCTGGTCACCAAGCCGCTCGAGACCACGCACTTCCCGTTCGAAGAGTACCGGGGCGCCTACGACTTCGCCGACCGGGAAGGGGAGAGATCGATGAAGATCTTCGTCGATCTCGAGACCGACTGACAGGAGCACACACCATGAAGACGTTCCAATACTTCCAGCCCACGGAGATCCGTTTCGGCCGCGGCCGCTTCGCCGAGCTGGGCGCCGTCTCGGCCCGTTTCGGGCGCCGCGCCTTGCTCGTCTCCGTGCCCGAGGAGCCTTGTTTTCACGGCCTCTTCACCCGGGCCAAGGCCCACCTGGCCAAGGCGGGGCTGGCCGTGGCCCGCTTCGACGAGGTCATCCCCAATCCGACGACGGACGTCGTCACGCGGGGGGCGCGGGCCGCCCGGCGCTTCAGGGCCGATGTGGTCGTGGCGGTCGGGGGCGGCTCGACCATGGACACGGCCAAGGCCATCGCCGTCGAAGCGACGCACCCTGGCACCGCCTGGGATTACCTGTTCTTCCGGGACACCCAGCCTACGGCCAAGACCCTGCCGGTCGTGGCGATCACGACGACATCGGGCACGGGCTCGCACGTGACCCAGGTGGCCGTCGTGACCAACCCGGCCGAGAAGAACAAGTCGGCCCTCTACCATCCGCTCCTCTATCCCCGGGCCGCTCTGGTCGACCCGGAGCTCATGATGACGCTCCCGGCCAAGGTCACCGCCGCCACGGGCTTCGACGTGTTCGCGCACGCTTTCGAGAGCTACATCCATCCGGGCGGATCCCCGTACACGGACATGATGGCCCTCGAGGCGCTCCGGCTCGTCGCCAGGTTCCTGCCGGCCGTGGTCAAGAACGGGAAGGACCTGGACGCCCGCGAGGGCATGGCCTGGGCCGACACGCTGGCGGGGCTGTGCATCGCCAACGCCGGGGTGACCCTGCCGCACGGCATCGGCATGGCCATCGGCGGGCTCTATCCTCACGTGGCCCACGGCGAGGCCCTGGCCGTCGTCTATCCGGCCATCCTCGATTACACTTATCGCGTCGCGCCCGGGAAGTTCGCCGCCGTCGGCCGGATCCTCGATCCCCGGCTCGCGGGAGCCAAGGGGGTCCATGCGGCGGAGGGAGCGAGCGCCGCCATCAAGCGGTTCATCAAGAGGATCGGGATGGGCCTGAGGTTCCGGGACCTCAAGGTGCCGAAAAGCGAACTCGAAGCCCTGGCCCGCCAATCCCTGGTCCTGCCCGATTTCAAGAATCATCCGCGGCTGGCCACCCTGGCCGACGTCGAGGCCATCCTCGAACGAAGCCATTGAGGCCGGCGCCGGAGGGACGGAACGCGGCCGGACAGGCCGGCTTAGGAAAGGAGACCCGGATGAAGACCTCTGCCCGTTGGACGTCCTTGGGGCCTGCCGTCGCAACGGCCCTGCTTTTCTTCGGAACGTGGGCCGTGCCCGGCCGGTGCGCCGAGCGCGCTTCGGCCGATCCCTCGACGGTCCTCTGGTACGCTCACCCGGCCGATAAATGGGAGAACGCCTTTCCTGTCGGCAACGGCCGGCTCGGGGCCATGGTCTTCGGCAAGACCGACGAGGAGGAGATCCAGCTCAACGAGGAGACCTACTGGTCGGGCGGGCCCTATTCC
>JAPKZE010000490.1 GCA_026393955.1 Candidatus Aminicenantota bacterium | reverse complement strand
CGACGTGAACGGGACACCCCTCCCGGCCGGCACGGATGAGGAGATGCTCCAGATCCAAGTCTTGCCGGACGGGAAACTCCCCCAGGGAGCCAGGGTCTGGGCCGAGATAGCCGAGCCGTGGACCCGCTTCGCCCGCGCGTTCATTCGCATTCCCTCTCCGGACGGCTCCCGGTTCGTCCCGCCGCCCATGGAAGTGAACGTGGCGGACATCAGGAAGAAAGGCGTCATTATCGGGGTCGAAGCCGCCGACTTCCCCGCAACGGACCGCCCGCCAACGCTCGAAGTGAAGGTCATGTTCGAAACGCGGGAGGGGCGGCCGCTTCACGAAGAAAAGCTCCTGTGCCGCGTGGCTCCGTTCCTGCTCTCCTCCTGCCTCGACCCGGCCGAACGAGTCCAGGTCGTCAAGACGAAGGGGACCGAACAGTTCGTCCGCGATCTCGAGCCGCTCGTCGAGGCGGCGGGAGCCGCGCTCGAGATCGTCGCCGACCCTTCGATCCCGGAACACGACATCTGGATCCAGGACGCCGTGGAGATCGGCTCTGCGACCGACGGAGAACGTGTCGTGCACTACGCCCTTCACGGCAACCGCGGCCGGGAGCTCGACGACGTGTTCGCGAAGAACAAGCTGGGGAGGGACTTCGGCGTTATCAATAAAGGCGGCTTCCGGGGCCGGCCGGCCCAGTGGATCGATTGGTACGGGAACCTCGAAGTGAGCCCGCCTGTAAAAGCGAAGGGCCGGGAATTCCCGAACGGCCGCTTCTACGCGGGAACCCAGGCCGAGCGGGCGATGCATCCAGAGGTCATCGAGTTCCTCGAGGCCCAGGGCGCCCAGGGCCCCGTGCTCTGGCTCGACACGTCCTGGCTGGTCATCGGGCATGTCGACGAGACCGTCTCCTGGGTGCCGTCGAACGTCGGCGCTCCCTTCCGCATGATGATCCCGTCGCCGCGCCTGGCCGTCGAGATATTGAAGCGGGCCGAGCAGGAAGCTCCCGGAGGGATCCTGAACCGGGGCACAAAGCGGGAGGGCGACAGGCCCGGAGAGTTCGAGCGGCCCGTCGCCGCAGCGCTGAGGGATAAAGGTCTGCTGGCGGCCCAGGAGCTCGTCCAGTCAAAGATCGACGCGGTCCGCCGGACGCTTCAGGACGAGCTTGGAGTGGCCGACGCGGATATCATCGAGATCCCCGTCCTGTTCAATTCGGATAGCCGCTGGTTCCCGGGCCGCTACTTCGCCGAAACGGTCAATATGGTCAACGGCCTGCTACTCGGGAACGACTACATCGTCCCCGATCCGCGCGGTCCGCTGGTCGATGGCCAGGACGTCCTGCTCCAGGCTGTCAAGGACCGTCTCGAGCCGCTCGGGTGCCGGGTCGTCCCCCTCGACTGCTTTGATCCGTATCACCGCTGGGGCGGCGAGATCCACTGCGGCACGAACGCCACACGGTTGGCCGGAGTTAAGGGCCGCTGATCCACCCCGTCAGGCCGCCATCACCCCTCGCGATGAGACAATTTTTGTTTATTTCACCCAGGCAATGCCCCCCCCCGGTGATTGACGCATTTTGTCCATGAGAGAGAATAGGCGCTATGGGAGCAATGCCTTGGACCCCCTGAGAATATCTGGAATAAGAGAAGAAAGCGGCGGCGGGCCGTCTTTATATGAGAGCGTATCCGGGCCAAGTAAATTGACAGGAATTGTCCAAGATATTAAGATTACGGAATAAAAAATGGCATCCAACCTGGGCGAGCTGCTTCTTCGGGAAAAGATCCTCTCGGTCGACCAGCTGAAGTCCGCCCTTGAATTCCAGAAGAAGAACAGCCTGCCCGTCGGCACCTCGGTCGTCCAGCTGGGCTTCCTGACCGAAGAGGACATCGCCCAGGCCCTCAGCCGCCAGCTCGGCTACCCCTATATCGACCTCGACCAGTTCGACGTCTACGCCGAGGTCATCACCCTGATCCCGGTCGACGTGGCCAAGAAATACATGGTCATGCCGATCCACCGCATCCGGAACTTCCTGACCTTGGCCATGGTCGATCCGACCGACCTCGAGATCATCGAGGACGTCAAGTTCCGGACCGGCCTGTCCATCCAGCCCGTCATCGGCTCGGAGACCGGGGTCATCAACGCCATCAACAAGTACTACGGCACGGCCGACGCCATCCGGGTCAAAAAGATCATCGAGGACATCGCTCTGGCCGACGACGGCCGGGTCAACATCATCGAGGACGAGGCCGAGAGCGGCGTCCTGACCGATGACGACAACGACGCCGAAGAAGCTCCGATCATCAAGCTGGTCAACCAGACCTTCGTCGACGCCATCAAGCGGGGCGCCAGCGACGTCCACTTCGAGCCCTACGAGATGAGCTTCCGCGTCCGCTACCGCATGGACGGCGACCTCTACGAGATCGTCAATCTGCCCCTGAAGTACCGCAGCCCGGTCATCTCGCGCGTCAAGATCCTGTCGAACATGGACATCGCCGAGAAGCGCTTGCCCCAGGACGGCCGCATCAAGATGCGCCTGCGCCTGGACAACGGCAAGAAGAAAGAGGTCGACATGCGCGTCTCCTCCCTGCCGACGCTGTGGGGGGAGAAGATCGTCGCCCGAATCCTCGATAAAGAGATGCTCAAGCTCGACCTGACCCAGCTCGGGTTCGAGGAGGAGTCCCTGGCCGTCTTCCAGGAGGCCATCCATAAGCCGTGGGGCATCGTCCTGGTGACCGGGCCGACCGGGAGCGGCAAGACCAATACGCTCTACTCGGCCGTCTCGACCATCAACTCCCCGGACATGAACATCATGACGGCCGAGGACCCGGTCGAGTTCAACGTCCCGAACATCAACCAGGTCCAGATCAAGGAAGAGATCGGGCTGACGTTCGCGGCCTGCCTGCGGAGCTTCCTGCGGCAGGACCCCGACATCATGCTCGTCGGCGAGATGCGCGACCAGGAGACGGTCGACATCGCCATCAAGGCCGCCCTGACCGGCCACCTCGTCTTCTCGACCATCCACACCAACGACGCCGCCAGCTCCATCACCCGCATGGAGAACATGAACATCGAGCCCTTCCTGATCGCCGACTCGCTCATCCTGGTCGTGGCCCAGCGTCTCATCCGCCGGCTGTGCAAGAAGTGCGCCCAGCCCCACGCGCTGCCGGAGGCCGCCCTGCTCGAGATGGGCTTCCAGAAGAGCGAGCTCAAGGGCCTTCAGCCCATGAAGCCCGGCGGCTGCGACGCCTGCAACAAGACCGGTTACAAGGGCCGGACGGCCCTGTTCGAGGTCATGAAGGTCGACGACGACATCCGGAACATGATCCTGACCCGGGCCCAGTCCCGGGAGATCAAGCGGAAGGCCATCGAGAAGGGCATGCTGACCCTGCGGCGGAGCGGCCTCGTCAAGATCAAGAACGGCGTCACCTCGGTCGAAGAGGTCGTGCGCGAGACGGTCCGGGACGAATGACCGGACCCGGAGAGAAACGGAGGTTTCCATGGCTAAGCCCATCTTCGAGCTGCTGAAGGCCTGCGTCGAGGGCGACGCCAGCGACCTTCACGTCACGACCTACATCCCGCCGCGCATCCGCGTCCACGGCATCCTCAAGGACCTGGACCACCCGCCGCTGACCCCGTCCGAGACGAAAGAGGTCATCTACAGCATCATGACCGACAAGCAGAAGCGGCTCTTCGAGGAGAAGCTCGAGCTCGACTTTTCCTTCGGCGTCAAGGAGCTCGGCCGCTTCCGGGCCAATGTCTTTATGCAGAAGGGCGCCGTGGCCGGCGCCTTCCGCCGCTTCCTGCCGTCGATGTGGAGCTTCGCCCAGCTGGGCATCCCTCAGCGCATCCAGCAGCTCTGCTACCTGCCGCGAGGCCTCATCCTCGTCACCGGGCCGACCGGCTGCGGCAAGTCGACGTCGCTGGCCTGCATGATCGAGCACATCAACTCGGAGCGCCCCGTCCACATCGTCACCATCGAGGACCCCATCGAGTACTACCTGACGCCGCGCAAGGCCATCATCAACCAGCGCGAGCTCTACGCCGACACCATGTCCTACGGCAACGCCCTGCGCTCGGTCCTGCGCGAGGACCCGGACGTCGTGCTGATCGGCGAGATGCGCGACTTCGAGACGGTCGAGGCCGCTCTCCGCGTCGCCGAGACGGGTCACCTGACCTTCTCCACCCTGCACACGAACTCGGCCGTCGAGTCGATCAGCCGCATCATCGACATCTTCCCCAGCCAATATCAGACCCAGATCCGGATCATGCTGTCGATGACGCTCGAGGCCGTCATCACCCAGGCCCTCCTGCCGCGCATGGACGGCAAAGGCCGCGTCCTGGCCATGGAGATCATGATCCCCAACCCGGCCATCCGCAACCTCATCCGCGAGAACAAGATCCACCAGATCTACTCGTCCATGCAGATGGGCCAGGAGAAGTTCGGGATGCAGACGTTCAACCAGTCCCTGTCCAACCTGTATTTCCGCAAGCTGGTCAGCCTGGACACGGTCATGGCCATGACCTCCTTCCCCGAGGACCTGACCGACATCATCCAGCGACGCGAGGGGGTGAAGATCACCACCGGCGGCACGTCGGGGTCGATGAAACGATAGGGGCGGACCCCAATAAGCGAGGTACAACATGCCGACTTATGTATGGAAAGGCAAGAACCGCTACGGTGACATGGTCGGCGGCGAGCGCGTCGCCGCGTCCAAGGAAGAGCTGGGCCGCCTGCTCCAGAAGGACCAGATCCAGGTCATGAGCGTCGCCCTGGCCAAGGGCGGGTTCAAGCTCCCGTTCCTCAAACGGGAAAAGGTCAAGCTCAAGGAGCTGGCGATCTACAGCCGCCAGCTCTCCGTCCTCATCGACGCCGAGCTGCCCCTGATCCAGAGCCTGGGCATCCTCGAGGAACAGCAGAAGAACACCTACTTCAAGAACGTCATCAAGACGATCAAGGATGACGTCGAAGCGGGCTCGACCCTGAACCAGGCCAAGCGGAAGCACCCCAAGGCCTTCGACGACCTTTACTGCAACCTCATCGCCTCGGGCGAGCAGTCGGGCTCGCTCGACATCATGCTCCGCCGGCTGGCCGAGTTCATCGAGAAGAACGTCCGCCTGCAGGCCAAGGTCAAGCAGGCCATGATCTACCCGGTGGCCATCATGATCTTCGCCTTCCTCGTGGCCTTCTTCATGCTCTGGAAGGTCATCCCCATCTTTGCCACGATCTTCCGCGACCTCGGCGCCGAGCTGCCCTGGCTGACGGCCGGGGTGGTCGCAATGAGCGATTTCGTCCAGAAGTACGGCATCTTGGTCATCGCCGGCCTCGTCGGCCTGTTCTTTCTCTTCCGCTCTTACCGCGGCACCACCGCGGGCCGCTGGTCGACCGACCGCCTGCTCCTCAAGATACCGGTCATGGGCCCGCTCCTCTTCAAGGTGGCCATGACCCGGGTGACCCGGACGCTGGCGACCCTCATCTCCGGCGGCGTGCCCATGCTCGAGGCCCTGAAGATCACCTCGACGACGGCCGGCAACGTCATCATCGAGAAGCAGATCCTCGAAGCCCGTAGGCTCGTCTCCGAAGGCAAGACCCTGAACGAGTCGTTCAAGCTGTCCGGCGCCTTCCCGACGATGATGCTCCAGATGATCAACGTCGGCGAGGCCACGGGGACGCTCGACGAGATGCTGTCGAAGCTGGCCGCCTTCTACGACGAGGAGGTCGACAACGCCGTCTCGTCTCTCCTGTCCATCCTGGAGCCCGTCATGATGATCTTCGTCGGCGGGATCGTCGGCACCCTGGTCGTCTCGATGTACCTGCCGATCTTCGACCTCATGAACAAGTTCTAGGACGCAGGGGAGCGCGCGGCGCGAGAGAATCCAGCCATGAAGATCCGGCCCGGCCAGAGGGAGCGCGAGGTCGAGCGGCGCAACGTCCTTCTCTACAATATCTACCGGCTCGTCGTCCTCACGTCGCTCCTCGTCTCGGCCTTCATCATCCAGCTGTCCTCCCCCGACGCCCAGCCGAACCTGCCGTTCTACTATCTCGTCATCGGCGCCTACGCCTTTTCGGCCGCCTTCTTCGCCCTCTACGTCTGGGGGCGGCGGCTGGCCGCGCAGGCCTACATCCAGGTCGTTTTCGACCTCCTCCTCATCACCGCCTTCGTCTACATCTCGGGCGGGCTGGCCTCCTCGATGTATTTCCTTTACCTCTTCCCGATCATCGCGGCCGGCCTGGTCATCTCCGGCCGGGCCGGCTTCCTGGCGGCCGCCCTGTCGGCCGTCCTCTTCGGCGTCCTGGCCGACGGCATCCATTTCGGGTTCATCCATGTGTTCCGGCCCGAGCAAGCCGTCAAGACCCCGCTCGGAGCGATGCTGGTCACCATCTTCGTCGCCTGGGGCGTCTTCTTCGTCATCGCCGCCCTGATGAGCAAGCTGACCGAGAGCCTCCGGCGGACGCGCGAAGCCCTCCGGGCCGCCGAACGGGAGCTCCTCGTCCGGGAGCGCCTGTCCGAGGCCGGCCGGGTCTCGGCCAGCCTGGCCCACGAGATCCGCAACCCCCTGGCCGCCATATCGGGTTCGGTCCAGGTCCTGAAGAAGGAGCTGGCCCTGAGCGACGAGCAGAGGGAGCTCATGGCCATCGTCCTCAAGGAGTCCGAGCGCGTCTCCCAGAGCCTGGAGCAGTTCCTCGACTTCGCCCTGCCCTCCAAGCAGGTCTTTTCCCCGATCAACCTGCGCGACATCCTGGACGAGACCATCAAGATCCTGCAGGGGGGCGGGGAGCTCGACGGGAAGATCGTCCTCGAGGGGAGCTTCCGGACGACGGACGTCCCCTACGTCGGGAACGCCGGCCAGTTCAAACAGGTCTTCTGGAACCTCCTCAAGAACGCCGTCAAGGCCATGCCCGACGGCGGCCGGCTCCGGCTCGATTTCCCCGAGCCCCGGAAGAAGGACGTCCGCATCGTCGTCGCCGACACCGGGCACGGCCTGAGCGACGTGGACCGGGAGAACCTCTTTCAGCCCTTTTACTCGGGTTTCGGGACCGGCCGCGGCCTGGGCCTGTCGATCGTTCGCAAGATCATCGACGACTACGACGGCCGGATCGAAGTCCGGTCCGAGCTCGACAAGGGGACCGAGGTCCTGATCACCCTGCCCGTCCGCAAGGCCGCGGGGGCCTGAGGTCCGCACCATGGAAACGATCCTGATCATCGACGACGAAAAGAGCCTCCTCGACCTGCTGACGGTCGTCTTCAAGAAAGAGGGGTACGCCGTCAAGTCCGCTCAGACGGCCGCCCGCGGTTTCGAGATCCTGGCCAAGGAAGAGGCCGATCTCGTCATCACCGACATCAAGATGCCGGGCGCGGACGGCATGGATATCCTGCGCTACGCCCGGGAGAACCTGCCCGACCTGCCGGTCATCCTCATCACCGCCTACGGCAGCATCGCCCAGGCCGTCGAGGCGCTGAAGGCCGGGGCCCTCGATTATGTCGTCAAGCCCTTCGATGTCGAGGAGCTGAAGATCATCGTCGGCCGGGGCCTGGCCTCCCGGCGCCTGAAGCAGGAGAACATCCTCCTCAAGAGGGACCTCAAAGACCGCTACAGCTTCGAGCAGATGATCGGGAAGAGCCGGCCGATGCAGGAGATCTACATCCTCATCGAGAAGGTGGGCTCGACGGACTCGACCGTCCTCATCACCGGCGAGAGCGGGACCGGCAAGGAGATGGCGGCCCGGGCCGTCCACCTCCAGGGCGCCCGCCGCGACCATCCGTTCGTCTCCATCAATTGCGCCGCCCTGCCCGAGAACCTCCTCGAGAGCGAGCTTTTCGGCCACGTCCGGGGCTCGTTCACCGGGGCCGTCTCGGACAAGAAAGGCATGTTCGAGCTGGCCCAGCGGGGCACGCTCTTCCTCGACGAGGTCGGCGAGATGTCGCCCTGGACCCAGGTCAAGCTCCTCCGGGCCCTCCAGGAGCGGAAGGTCCGCCGGGTCGGCGGGGCCGACGAGATCGCCGTGGACGTCCGTATCATCGCCGCCACGAATCTCGACCTCAAGAAGAGGATCACCGAGGGGAAGTTCCGCGAGGAGCTCTTCTACCGCCTGAACGTCATCTCGGTCGATATGCCCCCGCTCCGGAAAAGGGTCGAGGACATCCCCCTCCTCATCGCCCACTTCCTCCAGAAATACTGCGATAAGATGGGCAAACGGCCGAAGCGGTTCACGCCCGACGTCGTCGGCCTGCTCGAGAGCTACTCCTGGCCGGGCAACATCCGCGAGCTCGAGAACGTCATCGAGCGCATCGTGGCCATCGAGGACCGCGAGACGGTCACCGTCACCTGCCTGCCCCAGGAGATCGTCTCCCCCCAGAAAAAGCGGCTCGAGACCCAGGAGCTCTTCGCGCCGGGTTTCAGCTTGACCAACCACCTCGACGAGATGACCAAGAAGTACATCCAGGAGGCGCTGGCCCTCACCGGCGGCAGCCTGCAAAAAGCGGCCCCTCTCCTGGGCCTGAGCTACCGGACCATCCGTTACCTCATCGGCAAGTACGACCTGAACCAGGTCCGCAAGGCCGAGAAGCGGAACGGCAATGGGGACCGGAATCCAGTTTGACGACAAAAAGTGTCTAAAATGACAAAAGTTGTCTACGGTTTTTCCGCATGGGCCAAGACAATATTCGTATTGTATTTATTATCTTCAATTTGCAAAAGATATGAAGTTGGCACGCTTATTGCTATAATAATGGTGCCAACTAAGAGTGGCAAGAACAACCCGGCTGAGGAGATCAGCCAGGGAATTTAAAGGAGGTCCTAAATGTTCAAAAAGATGAGAGGCTTCACCCTCATCGAGCTGCTGATCGTCGTCGCGATCATCGGCATCCTGGCTGCCCTTCTTATCCCCAACGCTCTGGCCGCCATCCAGAAGGCCAAGCAGAAGACGGCGATGAAGGAGATCATGACGATGTCCACCGGTGCCATGGACTATATCACGGACCATGGCGACTGGACGGGCGTGGGTCAAGGGGCCGGCGATATCACCCAAGGTGCGGGCATCGCCATCCACATCGCTCCCTTCTACATCAAGGCCTGCCCCGTCAATGATCCCTGGAATTTCGCTTATCAGTGCGCCACCGGCGTTGATAACCTCAATGGCTGGCTTGACGGCACTGCCTCCGGCGACCTGGGGAATGACGACTTTATTTTCGGTTCCACAGGGAGGAACGGGGCAATTGGCGGGCTTACCTATATTCCCGCGACCCCGGACCTGAGCCGGTACAATGTCAGCGGCATGGGTGACTTTGACAACGACCTCGTTGCCTGGTCCGGCAACTGGGTTATCGCTCCCTCCACCGTGCTCGTGCAGGCCGCGTCCGGCAGCTGACGATCTCTTCACACTTACGCCTGTTAAGGGGCGGCTTCGGCCGCCCCTTTTTTTTTCTTATGAGGGACTGTCCCCGGAGAGG
>JAPKZE010000090.1 GCA_026393955.1 Candidatus Aminicenantota bacterium | reverse complement strand
GTGCCCTTTCTCGAAGAGCCCGACCTCGAGCGCAACGTCGCCCGGCGCCTGGCCCTCTACCGCGCCGCCGCCGGCTCCCGTCCGATCAAGGCCTTCGTCAACATCGGCGGCAGCTGGGCCAACCTGGGCACGGACGCCGAGGTGCTCAAGGTCGCGCCGGGCCTGGCCGGCCGCGTGACCGTCCCGCCGCCGTCGCGCCGGGGCGTCCTGCAGGCCATGGCCGCGGCGGGCGTCCCGGTCGTCCATCTCCTCAACGTCAAGGGCCGGTGCGAGCGCTACGGACTGCCTTGGGACCCCCGGCCGCTGCCCGGGCCGGGCCGAGGCCCCTCCCGCCCGAGGCCGGCCGTCGTCCTGTCCGCCCTCTATGTCCTGGCGGTCGCGCTGTCGCTCGTCCTGGGCCGCCGACGCCCGTTCTGACGGAGCCGGCCGGGGGGCTCTTTTCGGCGTTGACACGGCCGGGCGTCCCGTCCGATAATGTCGCCGCACGGCCGCCCCGCGGCCCCGGACAGGGCTCCTATCTCTCAGAGCGATATATTTCCGATAAGGGAGGAGTCATGTCGAAAAAAACGCTCACCGTCCTGATGCTCGGGCTCGTCGCGGTCTTTCTTCTGTCGTCGGCCGGCTGCGTCTCCAAGAAACGCTACAAAACGCTCGAACAGCAGAACGCCCAGCAGCTCGCCCAGGCCAACGCGCGCATCGACGATCTCGTCCAGAAGAACGACGCGCTGGACAAAAGCCTGAAGGACTCTCAGGCCGCCCTGACCGGCGCCCAGGCCGAGACCAAGAAGCTTGCCGCCGACGCGGCCTCGCTCAACGGCCAGATCGCCGCGCTCGAGGCCCAGAAGGTCGAATTGGACAAGGCCCTGGCCGCCGGCAAGGAGACGGAAGTCTCCTACCAGAAGAAGCTCCGGTCGCTCAACGGCTCCATCGCCGCGCTCAAGAAGAAGGTGACCGAGATGGAATCCCAGATCGCGGCCAAGGACGCGGAGATCGCTTCGCTCCAGCGGACCGAAGCCTCGCTCAAGGCGGCCGCCGAGGAGCAGGACAAGAAGATGGCCGCCCTGAGCGCCGACAAGGACGCCCTGACGGCCCAGCTGGACAAGACGGCCGCGGGCAAGAAGCAGACGACCCTGATCCTGGGCGTCCTGCTGGCCCTGGCCGTCCTCCTGGCCATCATCGGTTTCGTCCGCAAGAGATCCGCCGCGGCCTGAGGATCGGGGGGCGGCTTCGGGGCCCTTACTCGTAGACGACCTTCGCGGGCTCGACCGTCTTCGGGTCCTTGAGGAAGGCGCCCGTGCCCTTCTCGATGACCTCGCTGTAGCGGGGGACCCCCGTCACGGCGACCGCCCTGTCCGGATGGTCGCCCGACCAGATCTCGAGGATCTGGAGGACCGTCGACGTGTGGCGGCCGACGCGGACGTCGATGGGCCAGCCCTTTTCGTCGATCTTTTCGAAGAGGAGCCCGCGCTTGCCGGCCCGGACGACGAATTCATCTTTGCCCGTAAGCAGGAGCGCGCGGTCCGTCCGGCCCCGGGTCGCGTCGAGGAACGGCTCGGGCGCTTCGAGGAGCAGGGAGATGGCGCCGGTGGCGTCGCCGATCTCGCGGTGGGACAGGCCGCGCAGGGCCTTGGGCGAGTTCTCGACGCCGATGGCGAAACCCTCAAGGCTGCTGATGAACATGGACGCCGCCGCGGCCAGGTCCGCCCCCTTCTCGTGGGCGACGATCGTGCTGATGACGGGGTATTGGAGCTCGGCCTCGTGGAAGTCGATGGCGATGTCGACCTTCTCGCGGCGGATGAGCGCGGTGATGGCGTAACAGGTCCGTTCGGTCAGGGTCCCGTTGGGCCGGCCGGGGAA
>JAPKZE010000361.1 GCA_026393955.1 Candidatus Aminicenantota bacterium | reverse complement strand
GTCGATGTCGGCCATGACCGGGATGGCCACGGCCTGACTGTTGTTCCAGGTCAGGTCGAGGACGTCCTTCATCCGGACCAGGCCCACGTCGGGCTTGGCGAGAGAGGACCCGGCCAGGCCGTAGCCCGAGACCTGGATGGCCTCGAATCCGGCCTTCTCGATGACCTTGGCCGAAAGGGCGTCGTGACAGCCGGGCACGGTGACGGCCCGGCGCTCCATAATCGCTTTCCGCAGGACTTTTGTTCTTTTCATGTTCATCATTTTACCGCATCCCGGCCCCGGCGGATAGAGGGGCCGGCTTTCGGAGCGAATCCTTGACAATTCCTCCCCGTTCGCGGAGACTTGGCCATATTTCCGCCCCGCCCGGAGGACGCCATGAGCAAGATCGCCGGTCTCTCCATCGAACCGTTCCGCGGCGACTACGAGGGCCTCGAGCGCATGGCCCACGCCTCCTGGCGCGACGAGTACGGCCAGGCCTCCTTCCCCAATTTCTACCGGCCGGCCTTTCTGCGCTATCTCTTCGACCGCATCCCCGCCGACCGGCGCGACCTCCTGCTCGGGGCCTACAAGGACGGCGAGATCGTCGGCTTTCTGGCCAACCTGCCGGAAAAATTCCATTTCCAAGGGAAGATCTACGGCGCCGTCTACAGCTGCCTCCTGGTCGTGCGGAAGGAATATCTTCGCCAAGGCCTCGCTCTCGAGATCATCCGGACGGCCGTGGACCTCAACAGGAAGTACGGCTTCGACTTTTCTCTCCTGACCCTCGAGACGGGGCACCGGTCGACGAAGATGATGGGCAAGTTCATCGCGGAGGGCCAGCGCATCGAGCGGATCCGCAAGTCCGCGGTCATGGCCCGCGTCCTCGACCTCGACCGCGTCGACGGCGCCGAGGGCCTCAAGGGCTACGAGAAGGCGGCCATCCGCCTGCTCGGCGTCCACAAGCCGCCCAAAGCCGCGCCGGGCGTCGATCTGCGGGACTACCGGCCCGCCGACCTCGACGCCTGCCACGCCCTCCTCGACCGCTACAAGGACTCGGTCCGGCTGGCCCTGGCCTGGGACAAGAAGGATCTGGCCGTCGAGCTCGACACGCCCGAGGTCGCCCGGACCCTGGTCTGGGAAAAGGACGGCCGCGTCCAGGCGATGATCAACTTTGTCCGGCACGACCAGCTGGGGAAAACGGTCGTGCCCTACGCCTGGATCAACCACGTCGCCTTCCCCGGCTCCTCCCCGGCCGAGCGGACCGCGTTCCTGCGGGCCTATCTCACCCGCATCAAAGCGGACGGCTTCGCGGCCACGATCGACTTCACCAAGCGCGGCTGGCCGGCCGGGCCCTTCTACCGGGCCCGCTTCATCCCCTTCCCCCGGGCGGTCAACCTCGTCTCCTGGACGTTCAACCCGGCCATCTCGCTCGCCGGCATCCCCGTCGTCTACGAGATCCAGGTCTGACGCCCGAATGGGGACATGTCCGCTCGTTGACAGTCCGTTTTATTACTGATAAAAAAGGAAGCCGAGGCCTGACATGATATCCGCCGCCGAACGCTGGGTCGCCGACCAGGAACGATTGGCCAAGCCGGCCCGCGTCTACTGGTGCGACGGCTCCGACGGCGAGGCCTGGCGCCTGCTCGAGATCGGCCTGAACGAGGAGCGCCTCAACGGGCCGGTCTTCCAGCCGCTCAACCACAAGACCTGGCCGACGGCCTATCTCCACCGCTCCTCCCCCACCGACGTCGCCCGGGTCGAGCACCTGACCTTCGTCTGCCATCCGACCAAGGAGGCGGCCGGGCCGAACAACAACTGGATGGACATCGGCAAGGCCAAGAAGCTCATGACGGCGCTCTCGGACGGCTGTATGGCCGGCCGGACCATGTACGTCATCCCGTACATGATGGGCCACCCCGACTCGCCGTACGCCAAAGCCTGCATGATGATCACGGATTCGAGCTACGTCGCCGTCAGCATGCGCATCATGACCCGCATCGGCTCGGCCATCCTGGAGAAGCTGCGCAACCGCGAAGATTTCATCAAGGGCTTCCACTCGATCGGCACGCTCGACCCCGACCGCCGCTACATCATGCACTTCCCCGAGGAGGGCCTGGTCTGGAGCGTCGGCTCGGGCTACGGCGGCAACGCCCTGCTCGGCAAGAAGTGCGTCGCCCTCCGGATCGGCTCGTTCCTCGGCTACAAGCAGGGTTGGCTGGCCGAGCACATGGTCATCATGGGCATCGAGGACCACCGCGGGAAGACGACTTACGTCACGGCCGCCCTGCCGAGCGCCTGCGGCAAGACCAACCTGGCCATGATGGAATCGGCCCTGCCCGGCTACCGGGTCTGGACGCTCGGCGACGATATCGCCTGGCTCAACATCGGCCCCGACGGCCGCCTCTGGGCCATCAATCCCGAGGCCGGATATTTCGGAGTGGCGCCGGGGACGTCCATGAAGACGAACCCCAACATGATGAAGACCATCCAGCGGGGCGCCTTCAACCCGACCCTGTTCACCAACGTCGCCCTGAACACGGACACGAACGAGCCCTGGTGGGAGGGCCTCGACGGCCCCGTCCCCGAACATCTTCTGGACTGGCAGGGCAAGCCCTGGACGCCGGCGCTGGGGACCAAGGCGGCCCACCCCAACTCCCGGTTCACGGCCCAGATCGTCAACTCGCCCATGCTGGACAAGCAGGCCGAGAACCCCCAGGGGGTGCCTATCTCGGCCATCATCTTCGGCGGCCGCCGCACCCAGCTCATCCCGCTCGTCATCGAGGGCTTCAATTGGGCCCACGGCGTCTTCATGGGCGCGCGGATGGGCTCGGAGACGACCGCCGCGGCCACCGGGCAGGTCGGCGTCGTGCGGCGCGACCCGATGGCCATGCTCCCCTTCTGCGGCTACAACATGGCCGACTACTGGCGCCACTACCTCAATATGGGCAACCGCATGACGCGGCCGCCCAAGATCTTCGGGGTCAACTGGTTCCGGACCGACGACCGGGGCAAGTTCATCTGGCCGGGCTTCGGCGACAACATGCGCGTCCTCAAGTGGGTCATCGACCGGGTGACCGGCGCCGTGCCGGCCCGCGAGACCCCGGCCGGCCTGGTGCCGCGGGTCGAGGACCTCGACATGACCGGGCTCGACATGCCCAAGGACAAGCTCGAGAAGCTGTTCGAGGTCCGGATCAAGG
This sequence comes from Candidatus Aminicenantota bacterium, assembly GCA_026393955.1. Lineage (GTDB taxonomy): Bacteria > Acidobacteriota > Aminicenantia > Aminicenantales > Saccharicenantaceae > RBG-16-66-30. The sequence goes on along the minus strand of JAPKZE010000361.1, from coordinate 3,222 downwards.
ACTGGAAGTCCGAGGTCGACGGGATCCGGGACTTCCTCAAGCCCTACAAGGGCCGCCTGCCGGCCGAGATCCGCGAGCAGTACGAGAAGCTCGAGCGCCAGGTCCGCTGAGCCGGTCGCCCCGCCCGCCTCTCTCCGGGGATAAACGCCCCCGCCCCGCCGCGAGTATTCTCAATGACCCGCGTCGAGAGAGCTGTGTCATGTGCGAAGAAATCCCTAAGCCGCCGGCCCGGCCGTGCGCCAAGGCCGTCCTGGCGTTATTCGGGTCTCTGTTCCTGATCGCCCTGCTGGCCGTCCCGGTGACGACGAGAACAGCCCAGCTCCGCCAGGATCCGAGCTCGAGCCTCGTCTTCAAGACGACCTTTCCACGGAAGGCGACGATGTTCCTCCCCTCTTATCTGGCGGCCAGGAACAACTCCCGGGACGGAGCGGCGGTGAGGGTCCGGTCCGCCCAATGGATCGGGACGATGGCCGTCATCGCCCTCCTCGGGGTCTTCGACTACGCCGTGTTCTGCCGTCTGTGGAAGCGGAGGCGTCCCGTCCCGGAAGAGGCCTGACCTCAGATCGCGCCTTCGGGCGCGATCGGCGCCTCCGCGGGTTGGCCGTCCTTCCCGCCGAAGAACTCCGGCCCGCGGGGCGCGTAAAAGGCGAATACGGCCAGCGTCAATACCCCGGTGAAGACGAAGGGGAACCAGATGCCGATGATGTCCGAGAGGACGCCGGCGATGAGCGAGACGAGCGCCCCCGAGAGCAGCTGGATGTTGCTGACCCAGCTGAAGGCCATGGTCTGGCCTGAGGCGGGCACGGTCGATCCGACGAAGGTATGGAGCGAAGGATAGGTCATGAGGAGGAAGCCGCCGAAAGCCAGGAGGCCGGCGACAGCCAGGCCCTTGGTCGTGGCGAAGCCGAGCAGGAAGAGGGCCGCGGCGGCGCCGCCCAGGCTGGCCATGAAGACGGTCTTGCGGCCGAACCGGCGGCTCCAGATGCCGTAGCCGTATCCGGTGACGGTCCCCAATCCGATCCACAAGGCCAGGAACAGGCCCGTTTGTCCCATGGGGATGCCGTGCTTGTTGTGGAGAAGCGAGGGGGCATAATAAACGGCCACCGACCAACCGGCCCCGCCGAAAAGGAACCCGGGGACGAAACGCCGGATGGCCCGGAGCGACCGCCACCAGTCCGCCGGCTGGAGGGACGGCCGCTCCTCGCTCCGTGACGAGACGCCGCGCAGGGCCCAGCTGCCCAGGGCGGCCAGGACGAGCCCGAACACCGCCCAAACATAGAGAGGGGTCTTCCAGCCCCAGCCCTGGGCCAGGAAGCCGACCGTGAGGTAGGCCAGGCCGACGCCGAGGTTGCCCGAGCCGCTCTGGATGCCCATGGCGTCGTCGAGCTCCCGGCCCGACCCGGCCCGCGACTTGGAGATCCAGGCGATGACGATGGGATGGTAGAAGCTGGAGAAGATGCGCAGGACCAGGAAGAGCAGCAGGAGCGTCCCGAAGGACCGGGCCAAGGGAATGACGGCCAGAGAGGCGCACAGGCCGAGGCCGCTGAGGACCATGAGCGTCCGGTACTCGCTCCGGTAGGAAATGCGGACGACCAGGAACTGGACCGCGAGCGAGGTCAGGAGCCCCAGGTTGGACAGGATCCCGATCTGGGCGTAGTTGGCGATGAGGAAGCCCTGGGCCAGGAGGAGGGGGAAGACCATCGGCGTGATGACCGAGGCCGCGTCGTTCAGGGCGTGGAAGAGCGAGGCGGAGAGCAGGATCTGTTTCTTCATGGGCCCGGGCGGACCGCTCTAGCGCTTCTCGAAGGACTCGACGATCGACTGGTAGACGAGGGCCTTGAGCTTGGCGTGGGCGTCGCTGCCGGTCGCCGGCAGGAGCTGGGTCATGAACACGACCACGAGCTTCTCGGCCGGGTCCACCCAGTAGGTCGTGTGGTAGGCGCCACCCCAGCCGAACGCCCCGACCGAGCCGGGCTCACCGTTGCGGCCGAGCTCTTTCGTCACCCAGAAGCCGAGGCCGAAGCCCTGGCCCGGGCTCGTGTAGATGGGCCCGCAGTGGTCGACGGTCATGAGCTGGACCGATTTCGGGCTGAGGACGTGGACGCCGCCCCACTCCCCGCCGCTCTGGAGCATGAGCAGGAGGCGGGCGTAGTCCTCGGCCGTGGAGAGCAGGCCGGCCCCGCCGGCGTAGCACATCCGCGGGCCCTTGACATAGGCGGCGTCCTTGGGGTCGTCGACGAGCGCCGCTTTTCCGTCCCGACCGATGCCGTAGACCGCGCTCAGGCGGCCGGCCTTCTCCTCGGGCAGGAAGAAGGAGGTGTCGGCCATCGCCAGCGGCTCGGTGATCCTCTTGCGGACGAAATCGGCCAGGCTCATCCCCGACACGACCTCGACGAGGTAGCCGAGGATGTCGGTGTTGTAGCCGTAGATGAACTTCTCGCCGGGCTGGGCGTCGAAGGGCAGCTTGGCCAGCCGCTTGATGACCTCGCCGACGGGCTCGGCCCGGTCGGCCAGGAACCAGCCCCGGATCCCGGCCTGCTTGTAGAGGTCCATGGCCGGGCCGTCGCCGTAGGAGATGCCGGCCGTGTGGGTCAGCAGGTCGCGGACGGTGATCTGACGTTTGGACGGGACGATCGTGTAGCCCGGTCCTTTCTTGCCTTTGTTGATCTCGTCCGGGACGGCGACCGTCGTCGTCATGAATTCGGGGATGTATTTCGAGACGGGATCGCTGAGCAGGAGCTTGCCCTCCTCGAACAGGATCATGACCGCGACGCTGGTCACGGCCTTGGTCTGCGAAGCGATGCGGAAGACGGCGTCGGTCGGCATCGGGGCCCCCGTCCTCGGATCGAGCGTCCCGAAGGCCTGGAGGTAGGCCACCTTGCCGCTCCGGGCGACGAGCGCCACCGCGCCGCCGAGCCGGCCCTCGTCGACGTACTTCTGCATGACCTCGCCGATCCGGGCCAGGCGCTCCGTCGACAGACCGACGATCTCCGGGCGGACCTTCGGGAGATCGGCCGAAATGACCGGCAACGCCAGTCCCATCAATAGGGCTAATGTCAAGAATCTAAAAGACTTCGTCCGGCTCATTCTAACCTCCGATCTTCTTATTCTTATTCTTTATTTGATATACGGCACGCCTTTGGCGGCCAGCCGCTTGTTGAGCTCCGGGATGTCCTTCTCGGCGATGTCCTTCATCTTGGCGAACAGCGGCTCGGCGAAGGC
>JAPKZE010000473.1 GCA_026393955.1 Candidatus Aminicenantota bacterium | reverse complement strand
GACCGATGTCGAGGACGCTCGGAGCTCCTCGGGGAAATCGTCCGGGCCGTGGCCGGCGTTGAGGCCGATGCCGACGACCACGAAGTCCCCGCCCGTCGCCCCCGAAACCGCCTCGGACAGAATGCCCCCGAGCTTTTTTCCGTCGTGGAGGATGTCGTTCGGCCATTTGAGAGAGGTCTCGATCCCGCCCGCCTCGCGGACGGCGTCCGCGGCGGCCAGCCCGGCGGCCAGGGGGATGATATGGGGGAACGGCACCGCCCCGCCGCCCGGGCCGCGGAGGATGAACGAGACGTAGAGCCCCAGGCCGGCCGGCGAATGCCAGACCCGTCCTTTCGTGCCTCGTCCCCGGGTCTGCTCGCCGGCCACGACGGCCGTCCCGTGCGCGGCGCCCCGCAGGGCTAGGGTGCGGGCCAGGTCGTTCGTGGACGGAACGCTTTCCAGGCGATGGACGATGGCTCCGACGGGCATGGCTGCCGCTCCCGGGCTCAGGCCGGATCGGCCAGCCGAGCCAGGTTCTGGCCCAGCTTATCGCGGCGGGCCTCGAGCTCCGCGAGCCGGGCCCGGTTCTCGGCTACCACGGCGGCCGGCGCCTTGGCCACGAAATCGGCGTTCCCGAGCTTGCGCTCGATCTTCTCGATCTCGGCGGCGGCCTTGGCGATGTCCTTCTGCAGCCGGTCCCGTTCCTGGCCGATGTCGGCCGGCTGGGGCGGGACGACCCCGATCTCGAAGGGGCCGGCGACGCCTTTGAGCAATCCCTCGCCCTCGGGCAGGGCCACGGCGAATTCGAGGCTGGCCAAACCGGCCAGCGTCTTCACCAACGCGGCCTGGGCCTCGAGCCCGGCCGTCTCCTCGCGGCCGGCCCGCTTGACGATGAGCCGGACCTTGTCCTTGGGCGCGATCTTGTTCCCGGCCCGGATGGTCCGCGTTTCGACGATGACCGCCTGGAGGAGGGCCATGGTCTTCTCCGCAGACTCGTCACACCAGGATGGCTCGGCCTTCGGATAAGGCGCGACGACGATGGACTTGCCGGCGCCCGGCAGGTGCTGCCAGATCTCCTCGGTGATGAAGGGCATGAACGGGTGGAGCAGCCGCAGGATGCGGTCGAGGGCGTCGGCCAGGACGGCTTCGGTCGTGGCGTTCCCTTCGCGCAGGCCGACCTTGGCGAACTCGATGTACCAGTCGCAGAACTCGTGCCAGATGAAGTGGTAGATGAGGTCGGCCGCCTCGTAGAACTTGTACTGCGTCAGGCTTTCGTCGAGCGCGGCCGTGACGGCGCTCAGACGGCTGCGGATCCAGCGGTCGGCCAGCGTCAGCTCCGCGTCCCGGACCGCGGGGCGTTCGGACTTGAGGTTCATCAGCACGAAGCGCGAGGCGTTCCAGATCTTGTTGGCGAAGGCCTGGTAGCCGGACATGCGCTCCTCGGACAGGGCCAGGTCCATGCCCGGGACGGCCAGCGCCGCCAGCGTGAACCGCAGGGCGTCGGTCCCGTACTTGCCGATCATCTCCAGCGGGTCGATGATGTTGCCTTCCGATTTGCTCATCTTGCGCCGCTTGAGGTCGCGGACGAGGCCGTTGATGAAGACGTGGCGGAACGGGATCTCCCCCCGGAACTTGAGGCCCAGCATGATCATACGGGCCACCCAGAAGAAGATGATGTCGAAGCCGGTCGACATCAGGTCGGTCGGGTAGAAGGCCCGCAGGTCCTCGGTCTGGTCGGGCCAGCCGAGCGTCCCGAAGGGCCAGAGGCCGGAGGAGAACCAGGTGTCGAGAACGTCCTCGTCCTGGTCGAGAGGGCCGCCGCATTTGTCGCACTTCTCCGGCGCGTCCATGGCCACCATGATCCGGCCGCAGTCCCGGCAGTACCAGGCCGGAATGCGGTGCCCCCACCAGAGCTGGCGCGAGATGCACCAATCGTGGATGTTGTACATCCATTCGTAATAGGTCTTGGTCCAGTTGGGCGGAATGAACTCGATCGAGCCGTTCTCGACGACACGGATGGCCTCGTCGGCCAGCGGCTTGATGCGCACGAACCACTGCCAGGAGAGATGCGGCTCGATGATGCTCTTGCAGCGGTAGCAGTGGCCGACGGCGTGGTCGTGGTCCTCGATCTTGACCAGGAGCCCCTGGGCGGTGAGCGCCTCGACGACCTTGGCCCGGGCGGCGAAGCGGTCGAGCCCGGCGAAGTCCGGGCCGGCCGCCTCGGTCATCTTGCCCTGGCCGTCGATGACGATGACCTGCTCCAGGCCGTGCTTCTTGCCGAGCTCGAAGTCGACGGGGTCGTGGGCCGGGGTGACCTTGACCGCCCCGGTGCCGAAGTCGCGCTCGACGCGCTCGTCGGTGATGACCGGGAGGGGCCTGTTTTGGAGCGGCAGGATGACCCGCTTGCCGTGGAGATGGGTGTATCGCTCGTCGTCGGGATGGACGGCCAGCCCCGTATCGCCGAGCATGGTCTCGGGCCGTGTCGTGGCCACGACGACGGACTCGTCCGAGCCCTCGATCCGGTAGCGGATGTGCCAGAGCTTGCCCTTGAGGTCCTTGTGCTCGATCTCGATGTCCGAGAGCACGGTCCGGCAGTGCGGGCAGCGGTTGACCAGAAAATAGTCGCGGTAGATCAACCCCTCGTCGTAGAGGGAGACGAAGACCTGCTTGACGGCCCGGCTGAAGCCCGGGTCCATGGTGAAGCGCTCGCGCGACCAGTCGAGCGAGGCGCCGAGCCTCTTGAGCTGGCTGGTGATGACCCCGCCGTACTTGGCCTTCCAATCCCAGGCGATGCGGAGGAACTCGTCCCGTCCGATCTTCTCCCGGGTCAGGCCCTTCTCGGCCAGGCTCTTCTCGATGACGTTGTGGACGGCGATCGAGGCGTGGTCGGTGCCCGGCAGCCAGAGGCAGTTGTAGCCCTGCATCCGCTTCCATCGGGTGATGATGTCGGGCAGGGTGAAGCAAAGCGCGTGGCCC
>JAPKZE010000083.1 GCA_026393955.1 Candidatus Aminicenantota bacterium | reverse complement strand
AGGACCTCGTCGATGCCCTTGACGATCGACTGGGGCGTGATGCCGTGGGCGGCGTTGTAGTCCTGCTGGATGCCGCGCCGGCGGGCCGTCTCGTCCATGGCCATCCTCATGGAGTCCGTGACGGTTTCGGCGTAGAGGATGGCTCTCCCGGCGACATTGCGGGCGGCCCGGCCGAAGGTCTGGATGAGCGCGGTCGCGGAGCGGAGGAAGCCCTCCTTGTCCGCGTCGAGGATGGCCACGAGCGAGACCTCCGGCAGATCAAGGCCCTCGCGGAGGAGGTTGATGCCGATGAGGGCGTCGAATATGCCCTTGCGCAGGTCGCGGAGGACCTTGACCCGGTCGAGCGTCTCGACCTCGGAGTGGAGGTAGCGGACGCGCAGGCCGAGCTCGTGGTAATGGCGGGACAGGTCCTCGGCCATCTTCTTCGTCAGCGTCGTGACCAGGACACGCTCGTTGCGCGCGGCCCGGGCCCGGATCTCGGCCATGAGATCGTCGACCTGGCCGCGGCTGGGCCGGATCTCGAGCTCCGGGTCGGTCAAGCCGGTCGGCCGGATGACCTGCTCGACGACGCGCCCCGGCGATCGCTTGATCTCGAAGAGGCTGGGCGTGGCCGACACGTAGAGGGTCTGGCCGACGCGGGCCTCGAACTCGTCGAAATTGAGAGGCCGGTTGTCGAGGGCCGAGGGGAGGCGGAAGCCGTGCTCGACCAGGGTCAGCTTGCGGGACCGGTCGCCGGCGTACATGCCGCCGATCTGAGGCACCGTGACGTGGGACTCGTCGATGATGGTCAGGAAATCCTTGGGGAAATAGTCCAGCAGGGTGAAGGGGGGCTCGCCGGCGGCGCGGCCGGTCAGGTGGCGGGAGTAGTTCTCGATGCCGGGGCAGTAGCCGAACTCCCGGAGCATCTCGAGATCGTAAAGGGTCCGCTCCTCGATACGGGCGGCCTCGACGGCCTTGCCCTGCGCCTGGAAGCGCTCCACCTGGTCCTTGAGCTCGGCCTCGATCCCGGCCACGGCCCCGCGGAGGGTCTCGGCGGGCGTCGAGAAGAAGGTCCGGGGGTGGATCATGACGGTCTCGAGGCTTTCGCGGACCGTGCCGAGGAGCGGATCGACGGCCGAGATGGCCTTGATGCGGCCTTCCTCGAGCTCGATGCGGAAGGCCGAGTCGGCATAGCTCGGGAAGACCTCGACGATGTCGCCGCGGACGCGGAACGAACCCCGCTTGAAATCGGCCTCCTCGCGCTCGTACTGGACCGCCACGAGCTTCTCGAGGAGGTCCTTGCGGCCCTGGGGCGCGCCCACGCCGAGGGAGAAGCTCATCGAATAATAGGTTTCGGGGGCGCCGATGCCGTAGATGCAGGAGACCGAGGCGACGATGATGACGTCGCGCCGGCCGAAGAGCGAGTTCGTCGCGCAGAGACGGAGGCGATCGATCTCGTCGTTGATGGTCGCTTCCTTGGCGATGTAGGTGTTCGAGGCCGCGATGAAGGCCTCCGGCTGGTAATAGTCGTAATAGCTGACGAAGTACTCGACGGCGTTCCGGGGGAAGAAGCG
>JAPKZE010000496.1 GCA_026393955.1 Candidatus Aminicenantota bacterium | reverse complement strand
GTTGTCGTAGCAGACGTAGATGATGTCCTCGTTCCGCTCGGCCGCGCCCGACAGGGCCTGGATGCCGATGTCGAACGTGCCGCCGTCGCCGGCCCAGGCCACGACCGTCGTCTCCGTGTCGCCCGTCGCGTCGAGCCCGGCTTTGACCCCGGTCGCGGTCGACGCCGCCGTCTCGAAGGCGCAGTGATAGATGGGGACGTCCATGGACGAGTAGGGATAGGGCCCGTCGATGACGGCCCAGCAGCACGCCGGGATGCACAGGATGGTCTTCTGGCCCAGGGCCTTGAGCATGTAGCGCATGGCCAGCGTCGCGCCGCAGCCCTGGCAGGCCAGGTGGCCGCAGGCCATCAGCTCTTCGGCCGGCAGGGTCATCGTGAACTTCTTCTCTTTCTTCACTTCTTGGCTCATTTCTTGACTCCGATCCAGACGATCTCCTCTTCGGCCCGGGCCTTCGACATCGCGTCCGCTGCGATCTCCTTGAACGAGTCCACCGTGATGTCGCGGCCGCCGAGACCGGCGATGTAGCCGAAGAGCGGCGGCATGCCCGGCCGGCCGTAGACCGCCGACTTCACTTCCTGGCAGAAGATGCCGCCCACGCCGTAGGAGCAGTTGCGGTCGACCACAGCCGCCTTCTTGACCCGGCCTAGCACTTCACGGACCCGCTCGAAGGGGAAGGGACGGAAGACCTTGATGCGCAGGTTGCCGGCCTTGATCCCGGAGGACCGGAGATCGTCGACGGCGACCCGGGCCGTGTACCCGGCCGTCCCCGACGTGACGAAGATGAACTCGGCGTCGTCGCACAGGTAGGGATCGACGAGGCCGAGGTCGCGGCCGAAGAGCTTCTCATACTCGCGGCCGGTCGCCTCGATCAGGGCCGGGGCCTTCTCCATATCCTTCTGGAGACGGTAGCGGAGCTCCATGTAGTGCTCCGACCCCGTCAGGCCGCCGAAGGCCCGGGGGTCGGCCGGCGTCAGCTTGATGGCCGGCTTGAACGGCGGCAGGTACTTGTCGACCAGGGCCTGGTCCGGGACGTCCACGACCTCGTAGGTGTGGGACAGGGCGAAGGCGTCGAGGATGACCATGGCCGGGATCATCAGCGCCTCCGAGACCTTGAAGGCCTGGATGACCGTGTCCACGACCTCCTGGTTCGAGGCGCAGTAGAACTGCATCCAGCCCGTGTCGCGCTGGGAGAGGCTGTCGTTCTGGTCGGCCCAGATCGACCAGCCCGGGGCCATGGACCGGTTGATGTTGCCCATGACGATGGGATGGCGCCCGCCGGCGGCCCAGTGGAGCATCTCGTGCATCAGGGCCAGGCCCTGGGACGAGGTGGCCGTGAATGACCGCGCCCCGGCCACCGAGGCACCGATGCAGGAGGCCATGGCCGAGTGCTCCGACTCGACCTTGATGAACTGGGCGTCGAGCGTCCCGTCGGAGCACATCTCGGACAGCAGCTCGACGACCTGCGTCTGCGGCGTGATCGGGTAGGCGGAGATGACCTGCGACCGGGACAGCATGGCGCCGTAGGACAGCGCGTGGTTGCCCATCATGACTTTTTTCATTTCCGCTCCTCCACCATGACGATGCACTTGGACGGGCATTCCTCCGCGCAGATGCCGCAGCCCTTGCAGTAGTCGTAGTCCACGACCGGCCACTCGTCGACGACCTCGATGGCCGGCTCGGGACAGAA
>JAPKZE010000387.1 GCA_026393955.1 Candidatus Aminicenantota bacterium | reverse complement strand
AGGTCGCCGTCGTCCTCCTCTTCGGACTGTTCGGCTGGAAGACCGCTCTGCTCTACGTCTCGACCGGACTCGTCATCGCCATCACAGCCGGCGGGGGTATCGGCCGCTTGAAGCTGGAGCGGTTCGTCGAGCCCTGGGTTTACGAGATCAAGGCCCAGAGCGGGAGCTCCGAGGACGGCCGGACGCCGTTCGGGGAGCGCGTTGCGGCTGGGCTCGCCGCCGTCAAGGACATCGTGAGCCGCGTCTGGCCGTTCATCGTCGGCGGCATCGCCGTCGGCTCCGCCGTCCACGGCTACGTGCCGCAGAACTTCATGGCCTCGATCATGGGTAAGTCCGCCTGGTGGTCCGTTCCTGTTTCCGTCCTGATCGGCATCCCCCTCTATTCGAACGCCGCCGGCATCATCCCCATCGTCCAGGCCCTGCTCGAAAAGGGCGCCTCGCTGGGCACCGCCCTGGCTTTCATGATGTCGGTCATCGGCCTGTCGCTTCCCGAGACGATCATCCTGAAAAAAGTCCTGAAGCTGCCCCTGATCCTCATCTTCGTCGGCATCGTCGGAACGGGGATCATGATCGTCGGCTTCCTGTTCAACCTCGTTTTTTAGCCCGGGCTTAACGGCAGGCCCGGGCGAACGGGCTCGACGTCATTTTCGAATCGGAGATCCGGCACGCGGCCCTGTTCAGCGAATGAAGACGTCGCTTCTCTCCTTGCTCCCCGGATTGACTCGCGGCGTCTGAATTGCTATGCTCGTCTCAACGAGGGACGGAGGGAAGAATGGGGGATGCCCCCACAAGGACGCTCAGGATCTCCTCCGTCGAGGTCCAGACCGGCCAGACTATCGCCGGCAAATTCCGCATAATCCGCAAGCTCGGCCGGGGAGGGATGGGAGTCGTCTATGAGGCCGAGGACCTTCACCTCCATCGCCCGGTGGCGCTCAAGTTCCTTCCCGCGGGCCTGACGGCCGATCCCGAGGCCCGGGAGAGGTTCGTCAACGAAGCCCGCGCCGCCTCGGGGCTCGATCACCCGAACATCTGCACCATTCACGACGTCGACGAAACCGAAGACGGCGGCCTCTACATCGCCATGGCCTGCTATCCGGGGGAGACCCTAAAGGAGCGGATCGCCCGGTCCGCGCTGGAACCGGCCGAAGCGGTCCGCATCGCCGCCGAGATCGCAGGAGGTTTGGCCAAGGCCCACGAGCACGGCATCATCCACCGCGATATCAAGCCCGGCAACATCATGGTCACGACGGACGGCCTGGTCAAGATCCTCGACTTCGGCCTGGCCAAGCTGGCCGGCGAAGCCAGATTGACGCAGCCCGGCACGACCGTGGGGACGGTCGCCTACATGTCTCCCGAACAGGCCCGCGGCGATGACGTCGACGCCAGGACCGACCTCTGGTCCCTGGGCGTCATCCTCTACGAGATGACCGCGGGGACGCTGCCGTTCGGACGGGACAGTGAGCGGGCCATCCTCCACGCCATCGTCCACGAGGAACCGCGCGCGGTCAAAAACATCAGGCCGGGCTTCCCGGCCGAGATCGGGGGAGTCATCCGCAAGGCCCTGGCCAAGGACCCGGGCCGCCGCTACAAGACAGCTGCCGAGATGGCCGCCGACCTGCGCCGGCTCGAAGAGGCCATGGGTGCGCACGCCCATCCAATGGCAAAAAGACTATCCTTTCGCCACCGGCCGAAGCCCGTCTGGATCGCGGCCGGTGCGGTCTCGCTCGCCGCCGTCGCCGTCGCCGTCTGGCTCCTCGGCAAGCCCGGCCTGGCTTTCGAGAACCGCGACAAGCTCATGGTCGCCGACGTCGAGAACCTCACCGGCGATCCGGTCTTCGATCTGGCCCTTCGGACCGCCATCGAAGCCGACCTGCAACAGTCGCCTTACGTGGCCATCTTCGACAAGCCTCAGATCGGGGAGACCCTCAAGCTCATGCGGAAGGACGCCGCGACGAAGATCGACGAAACCCTTGGCTATGACGTCTGCCGCTTCGGCGGCGTCCGGGCCTTCGTCCTGCCGCGCATCCTCTCGGCCGGCGACGCCTATCAGCTCGAGGCCATCCTCATCGACCCGGTCAAACACCGCCACATCGACAGGATCCGGGTCACCGCCCGGGGCCGGGAAGAGGTCCTGCTCAAGGCCATCGACGTTCTCTCGGACAAGCTCCGATCCCACCTGGGCGAGTCGCTGAAGAGCATCGAAAAAGCCAACCGGCCGGTCACTGAGGTGACGACATCCTCATGGGACGCTTTGAATAGCTTCTCTCTCGGCCAAGCCCGGTGGCAGGACGGGAAAGTCCAAGACGCGGCCAAGTTCTTCGAGTTGGCCATCGAAAAAGATCCCCAGTTCGTCGAAGCCCACGCTTCGCTCGGACTCGTTCTTATCCAGTTCCTCCGGCAGGAAGAAAAAGGCCGCGAGATGCTGGGCCGGGCCCTCAAGCTCGCCGAAGCCCAGGACTATCCCACGCGCGATCTTCTGAAGCTGAAGGCCGTGAACCGGCAATTCGTCGACAAGGACCCCCAGCGGGCCCTCGAGGAATACCGGACTCTGCGAGAGGTCTATCCGGACCACATGCCGGCCTGGAACAACTCGGGACGGATCCTCCAATCCCTCGGCCGGCTCGATGAAGCGGCGGCGATGTACGAGAAGGCCGCCGAACTCGCTCCGCATAACTCCATCCCTCTGCTGAATCTCTGGTACCTCTACTATTACTATAAGAAGGATGTTCAAGCGGCAGAAAGAACAGCCCGGCGGTACGCGGCCATGGCTTCGGACCTGGCCAACTCTCACGCGCTCTTAGGATTTTGCCTGTCCGTACAGGAAAAATTCACGGAGGGCGAGAAGGAGCTGAGGAGGGCTGTCGAGCTCGAGCCGGCCCATCCGTACGCCCTGCCCAACTTGGCCCACATGCTCCTGGCCTCCGGCAAGGCCGCCGAAGCGGTGCCCATTTATAAAAAAGTCGCCGAGCTCGGTCGCGAGGGCGGGATGAAAGGCGATCCGGAGGTCAATTCTTTCGATCTGGCCATGGCGCTTGCCGCGTCTGGGAGCCGGGACGAGGCCGTCAAGCTCGCGGCAGGCGCCGAAGCATCGGTGCTGAAGGAGCACGGCCCCGGCAAGCCGGATGCCGGAGCCTTCATATGTCTGCTCGGCAAGCTGTGCGCGATCGAGGGAAAAAAGAGCGAGGCCCTGGCGTACCTGGATCGAGCGCTGGCCGCCAAAGCCGTCGACGGCGATAGCCTAGTCGACCTGGCCGGGCTCTATGCGGGCTTGGGTCAAGTGAAGCCCGCAGTGGCGGCGCTGAAGGCGGCTTTGGACAAGGGACTATCCGATCCTCTGTTCCCGGTCATCCTGCCGGAATTCCTGCCTATTCGGACGAGCCCGGAATTCCGGGCCCTGTTCAAGCTCGGTAATTAACGCTAAAATCCCGCCATGCCGTCCGATCGGATTCGACGCGCTTTGCTCATCGCTGTTGTTTACGCCGGGTTCGTCTCGTGCGGACGGGGGACCTCGCCGGCCGCCGGCCGGCTCCCCTATCGCGACGCCAAGCTGTCGACCGAGCGCCGGGTCGAAGACCTGCTCGCCCGAATGACGCCCGAGGAGAAATTCGGCCAGCTGTTCATGGTCTCCGGCGATCTCGCCGGCGGCGAGGATGCGTATAGGGACGGGATCTTCGGGCTCCAGTTCCGGGCGGCAGGGGCCCGGGAGCAGGCCGAAAAAGCCAACGCCACCCAGAGGTTTTTCGTCGAACGAACGCGCCTGGGGATCCCCGCGGTCTTCTTCGAAGAAGCCCTGCACGGGCTCGTCCAGCCCGGTGCGACCTCTTTCCCCCAGGCGATCGGCCTGGCCGCGACGTGGGACGCCGATCTCATGGCCGAGGTCGCCGCGGCCGTTGCCGCGGAGACCGCGAGCCGCGGCATCCGCCAAGTCCTGTCCCCGGTCGTCAACCTCGCCCGCGATGTCCGCTGGGGCCGGACCGAGGAGACCTACGGCGAGGACCCGTACCTGGCCTCCCGCATGGCGGCCGCCTTCGTCGCGGCCTTCGAGAAGCGCGGCGTCATCGCGACGCCCAAGCACTTCGCCGCCAACGTCGGCGCCGGCGGGCGGGACAGCTATCCTATCGCCGCCGGCGAGCGCGAGCTCCGGGAGACCGAATTCGCGCCCTTCCTGGCCGCGGTCCGCGAGGGCGGGGCCCGGTCCATCATGTCCTCCTACAATTCCTGGGACGGCCGCCCCGCGTCCGCCAATCGCCGGCTCCTCACCGGTATCCTCAAGGACGAGTGGCGTTTTCGGGGCTTCGTCATCTCGGACGCGAACGCCGTCGGAGGCATGTCCAGTCTGCACCTCACCGCGGATTCCTATCTCGAGTCGGGCCGGCAGGCTTGGGCGAACGGACTCGATGTCATCTTCCAATCGGAGATCGGGCACGCGGCCCTGTTCAGCGAGGCGATCACGCGCGGCCTGGTCGATCGGGCCCGCATCGACGACGCGGTCCGCCGGGTCCTGCGGGCCAAGATGGAGCTCGGCCTGTTCGAGGATCCCTATGTCGATCCGGCCGGGGCGGAACAGATCAGCGGCCAACCGTCGCACCGGGCCCTGGCCCGCAAGGCGGCCGGGGATTCCCTCGTCCTCCTCAAGAACGACGGCCGCACCCTGCCGCTCGCGCGGACGCTGAGATCGATCGCGGTGATCGGACCGGACGCCGCCGAGGCCCGGCTCGGCGGCTACAGCCGGCCCGGCGGCCGCGAGGTCTCCCTGCTCGACGCGATCCGGGAGCGGGCCGCAGCGACAGGCACGACCGTCCGTTACGCCGAGGGCTGTGGCCGCGTCGAGCCGAAAAGGCTGGGCGTGATCGGTCCGGATCACCTGCAGCCCTCGAGCGTGAACGCGTCTGGCGTTACGCAGGAGATCGGCGGCGGCGCGAACGAAAGAGGCCTCGCGGGCGAATATTTCGCCAATCCCGACCTCGCGGGCGAGCCCGCGTCGCGGCGCGTCGACCCGAAGGTCGATTTCCACTGGACCTTCCTGCCCCCCGCGCCCGGTCTCGCGACGGATTGGTATTCCGTACGTTGGACCGGGTCGCTCGTGGGGCCCGAGAGCGGCCCGCGGCGGATCGGCATCGAGGGCAACGACGGGTTCCGGCTCTGGCTCGACGGCCGCCTGATCATCGACCGGTGGCGGAAAGGTGCGTACCGCACGGCCGCGGCCGAGGTCCGGCTCGAAAAGGGCCGGGCTTACGACCTGCGGCTCGAGTTCCACGAGCCGGTCCGGAGCGGAGAGGTCCGGCTGGTGTGGGACTACGGTCCGAAGGACGAGTCGCGGAAGAGGATCGAAGAGGCGATCGAGCTGGCCCGGTCGTCGGACCTGGTCGTCGTCGCGGCC
>JAPKZE010000356.1 GCA_026393955.1 Candidatus Aminicenantota bacterium | reverse complement strand
CCGACCCCATTATTTCTCTTTGGCCTGGTCGACGGCGCCGAAGACGCGAAGGAAATTGCCGCCGAGGATTTTGCGGATGTCCTCGGGCTTGTAGCCGCGGCGGACGAGCTCCTTGGTGATGTTCGGGATGAGGCCGATATTCTCGAGCCCGACCGGCGTGTCGCTCGTGCCGTCGTAGTCCGAGCCCAGGCCGACGTGGTCGCAGTCGCCCGTGACCTTGACGACGTGGTCGATGTGGTCGACCACGGTCTTGACGTCCACCACTGGAAGCGTCTTCTTGAGCGCCGCCCAGCGCTTCTCGAAGTCGGCGTAGAAGGCGTCGCGCTTGGCCGGCTCGGCCTTGCCGACGCCATCGTAGTCCGTGGGCAGGCCGTGCTCGGCCGCGACCCTGGCGAAGAGCTCGCTCTGCTTCCCTTCGAGGGCGCTGTTCAGGAAGCTGGGCAGCACCGTGATGCCGATGAGTCCGTTCTTCTCGGCCAAAGCCTTGAGCATCTCGTCGCTCAGATTCCGGTGGTGCGGCGAAAGCGCCCGGCAGGCCGAGTGAGACGCGACGACCGGCGCCTTGGACAGCTTCAGCACGTCCCAGAAGGTCTCGTCGCCGGCGTGGGACACGTCGATGATCATGCCCAGGCGGTTCATCTCGGCCACGACCTTCTCGCCGAACTCGGTCAGCCCGCCGTGGACCGGCCCGGGATCGCCCGAGGCGTCGGCCCAGTCCGTGGCCGTCCAATGGGTCAGCGTCATCAGCCGCACCCCGGCCCGGTAGAACTCCCGCAGGAGGACGAGATCGTTCTCGATAGCGTAGCCACCCTCGATGGCGATGAGCGCGCCGGTCTTCTCGTTCTTGACGGCGTTGGCGTCCGCCGGGGTTAGGACCAGGGCCAGGTCGTTGGGGTTCTTGTCCACGAGCGTGTGGACCGCTTCGATCTGGGCGAAGACGCCGTTGGCCGACTTCGCCTTCTCGAGATCGTTCGCCGGCGGCGGAGCGAAGCAGGCGAAGACCTGGAGGTCGACCCCGCCGCGCTTGAGCTTGGGGATGTCGATGTGGCCCTTGGGCAGGTCCTTGGTCAGGTCCTCGCCGGCCAGGGCCCGGCCGATCGTGTCGCAGTGCATGTCGACGACCATGGCGTCGCGGTGGAGGAAGAGCGTCCGGAAAAGGGGGTCGAGCAGGTTCTCCCGGGTCGTCGCCAGGTGCATGAGGACGTCGCAGTGATACTGGCCGGCCTGGCGCAGGCGCTCGGGGTCGATGATGCCCGGCCCGTCGCCCGGCATGTGGTACTCGGGGTGCTCGTCGTCGAGCTTCTCGGTCAGGACCTCGCCCGTACGCAAGCTGATGGCCGGGACGTTCTTGCCCCAGAACGAGGTGTGGTCGGAGCCGCGGTAGTTCGGCCGGGGCTTGAGCTTGGCAATGGTCACCGGGTCGAGGCCCTTCTTGACGATCTCGTAGAGCTCGGCGAACTCGGTCATGCCGCCGACGAGGAGGTCGCTGTCGCCCGTCCCGACCATGTCCATGTTCATGTAGAGGACGGTCTTGTCGAGAGGGACCGCGGGGTGTTCGGTATACCAGCGCGAACCCTGAAGGCCCATCTCCTCGCCGGCCCAGGAGCCGAAGACGATGGTCCGGGCCGGCTTGAAGCCGGCGGCCCGGAGGGCCCGGACCGTTTCCAGGATGACCGCGGCCGAGCCGGCGTTGTCGTCCGCGCCGGGGTAGATCCAGCCGTCCAGGCCGACGCCGAGGTGGTCGAGGTGGCCGCCCACGACGATGGCCTCGGTCTTGAGCTTGGGGTCCGAGCCCGGCCAGATGCCGACGACGTTCGGGGACGTCCGCTCGCCGGAGACGAAATGGGCCTCCATCTCGACTTCGACGCCGACGTCGGCGGTGAAGGGCTTATTCAGGCGGAGCGTCTTGCTGACGAGGTCGCGCCAGCTCTTGCCGGCGGCGTAGAAGGCGTCGTTGAGGAAATCGCGGCCGGCCCGCAGGACGACGAAGCCCTCCGGCGCCTGGCCGGCGCGGAGGAAGCCCGGGCGCAGGCGCGGGGCGCCGGGCTGGCGGGGCTCGCCGGGGGTCGAGAGGTCCATCTCGATGAGCCCGACGGCGCCTTTCCCGGCCGCGGTCTTCACTTTATTCTCGAAGGTCCAGGCCGCCTTGGCCTCGCTGCCGAGGGAGGCGGGAAGATCCGGCAGGAGCAGGACGATCTTGTTCTTGACGTCGAGCCCGGCGTAGTCGTCCCAGCCGTCCTTCTCGGCGGCGACGCCGTAGCCGGCGAAGACGAGCCCGCCGCGAACGGCGCCCGAGCCCGTGCCGACGACCGGCGTGAAGTCGCGGCCCCGGCCGGCGAAATAGACGCGATGCTGCGGCCCGACGATCTCGAGGCGGAGGGGCTGCCCGAAGTCCGACCAGCTCTTGAACGGGACTTCCTGGAACCAGGTGCCGTCTTCGCCGCCCGGCTTGAGGCCGGCCTTCTGCATCTCGGCGGCCACGTACTCGGCGGCCCGGCGGTATTCGGGTGTGCCGGACTTGCGGCCTCGGAACTCGTTCGAAGCCAGGAAGGCAACGTGGGCGTAGGCCTTGGCGCCGTCGGCGGTGGGCCGGAGGGCGGCCTTCTTGGCCGCGCCCGCCGCGGGCCGGGCGGCGGCGGGGGTGAGGAGGAGATAGGAGGCCAGGGCCGCGAGCGATACGACCAGGGCGAACTGGGGGACGGAGGGGCGGCGGGTGAGGGGCTTCATGACGGGTTCCTTACCTTTCTCATTCCGGCCAGGACCTGTTCGAAGGACGGCGGCGGGGGGGCCTCGACGGTCACGCGCTCGCCCGAGGGCAGGTCGAATTCGAGGGCCAGGGCGTGGAGCATGAGCCGGGGGACGCGCTCCTGGCGGGCCCGGTCGCCGTAGCGCAGGTCGCCGAGGATGGGATGGCCGATGTGATAGAGATGGACGCGGATCTGGTGCCGCCGCCCGGTGGCCGGGTGGACGCGGAGAAGGGTCGCCCCGTCGAGCCGCTCGGCCAGCTTCCACTCGGTCGAGGAGGGCTTGCCGCGCTTGGGATCGACGCCCATGCGGCCGGACCCGAACTCGCGGAGGGGGGCGTTGATCTGGCCGCGGTTCGCGGACGGGACGCCGTCGACGAGGGCGAGGTAGGTCTTGCGGACCTCGCGGCGGTCGAATCCGCCGTTGAGGTGGCGATGGGCCTCGGCGGTCTTGGCGAAGACGATGACGCCGCTGGCGCCGCGGTCGAGGCGGTGGACGGGGAAGAGCTTGCCGGCGTAATGGTCTTTCAGGAGCTCCGGAAGGCCGCCCCGGCCCGCCTCGGCGAGGGACACCACCCCCTCGGGCTTGTCGACGGCGAGGTAGTCGTCCGTCTCATAAAGGACTCGAACGGGAGTCCGAAGATCGGGGACATGTATCGGAGGTACGGGTCCTCCGTTGTTGGGGGCGCCGGTCATTTCTTTTTGAAGGGCTTCTTTTCGAGTCGTTCGCGGGCCTGGGCCTGTTCCTCGGCGGTCTCGGGGAGGAGGTCGGGCATGGGCTCCATGGTCAGGACGGTCTCGAGGGCCTTGCGGGCGTCCTCGACGCGGTCGAGCGAGAGGTAGGTGTCGGCCAGGTAGATGAGGTTGAGGCCGACGCGGGGGCCGTACCCGACCGACTTGAGCAGGTACTCGAGAGAGAGCTTCTCGCTGCCTCCCGCGAATCCGGGCAGCTCGTGATAAACGCGGCCGAGGACGCGGTCGGCGCCGCCGTGGTCGTAGGCAGGCTCGAGCTCGAGAACGCGGCGCATGGCCGCCTTGATGGGCTTGACCAGGGCCAGGCTCTTGAGGATGCCCTTGGCCTCGCCGTAGACGCCGTAGTTGACGCCGAGCCAGAAGTGCCCGTCGGGCTTGTTCGGATCGAGCTCGATGGCTCTCTTGGCGTGCTCGATGCCCTGCTGGAAGAGCGGCTTCTTGGCGTCGTTCGCGGGCGTGTGGTCGCCGATCCAGTAGAGGACCCGGGCCAGACGCCAGCTGGCGCCGTAATCGTCCTCCTTGGCGGCCAGCGCGGCCTCGTACTTGGCCCGGGCTTCCTTGGCCTTGGCCAGGTCGGCGCGCTGGGTGTAGAGCTCGTCGCCCTGCTGGACGAGCGGGCTGGCCGAAGGAGTCTGGGCCAGGGCGGGCAGCGCGGCCAGCGCCGTCAGGATCATGATGGCGATAACGGTCATCCTCTTTGATGTCATGGGCATACCTCGTTTCTGCTGATTTATAGCATAAAAGAGGCGGGGACGAAAGACTTCAGACGCGCTCGGAGAACACCACCTCGAAGGCCTCACGGACGAGGCCGTGGTGGAAGAGGCCCAGGAATTTCATGAGCTGGGTCTGGAAGAACCGGTTCTCCTCCGTGGCGATCATTTCGGCCTCGGTCTCCCAAAGAGTGATGGGCAGACATTCTCCGAGCCTGCGGTCGACCAGAAAATAGGCGCCGCGGAAGCCGGGCAGGTCGCGGCAGCCGGGCGCGACCTCCTCGGCGAAGATCCGGGCCGCTTCGTCGATCCGATCGGGCTTGACCTGCATCCTCAAGAGACGCGCATGCATGGCGGTTCCCCTTCCTCGAGAAACTTACCCCTTTAGCAATATAATAGGTCGCCGCCCCCCCCGCGTCAATCAAGAAGGGGTCAAACCTTAATTCTTATAATTTCCCGATGTCTTTGCGATAATTTCTGTCAGACAACCGCGCGAAATTATAAGAATTAAGGTTTGACCCCTTCATAGTCCTCCGGAGTGTCCAGGTCGCGGAGGATGTTGGCGTCTCCGGCCTCGACCTCGCGGATGTCCCCGGGGTGGGACCGCATCAGGCGGCGGAGGCCGTCGGCCTGGTCGAGACCGAGGACCTCGTCCCTGAACTTGAGGTCGATGAGCAGGGGATGGCCGCGGCGGCCCCCGAAGGTCGGGATGACTAGCCCCCGCCCGCCCTCCTCGTAGGCCGCGATAACGGCGTCGACGACGCCGGCGGCGAGGAACGGCTGATCGCCGAGCATGACCACGGCGGCCCGGGCCCCGGCCGGGAGCGCCCGGAACCCGGCTTGGACGGACGACAGCATGCCGAGAGAATAATCGTTGTTGACGGCGAAACCGACGCCCCGGTCCGCCAGCTCGCCGCGGACGGCGTCGCGGTCGGCGCCGAGGACGACGATCGTCCCGCCGGCGCGCGAAGCCAGGGCCGTGCGCACGACGGCGCCCACGACCGTGGTGTCCCCGAAGGGCAGGAGGAGCTTCTGCGTCCCCATGCGCCGGGACTCGCCCGCCGCCAGGACGACGGCCCAGACGAGGTCCGTCATCTTCGCTCCGCGTCCTTGAGCTTGCTGCGCACGGACACGAGCTCGGCTGCGATGCTGACGGCGATCTCGTCGACCGTCTTCGACCCGATGTCGAGGCCGATCGGAGCGTGCACCCGGGC
>JAPKZE010000486.1 GCA_026393955.1 Candidatus Aminicenantota bacterium | reverse complement strand
GGCCCGATTTCAATTGACTTGCCCGGAGGATTCTCTTAGAATTCGGGGCCGAACGCATGGACGTCCCGAAGCCGAAGAAGCGCGCGGCCGGAGCCCGGCCCAATCCCTTCGTCCTGCCCGTTCTCATCGGGATCGGCGTCGTCGCCGTGCTCGTCGCCGTCAAGTCGCTGGGTTTGGCGACTCCGCCGCGGCCGGTGCTGCTGGCCGCCCGCTGGACCACGACGGCGATCTTCATCGCCTATGCCTTCAAACGCCGGTCCCTGACGACCTGGATCGTCGTCAGCATGCTCTTGGGGGCCAGCGTCGGCTACGACTTCCCGGCCGTGGGCGTCTCGCTGCGGCTCTTCAGCCTGATCTTCCTGCGGATGATCAAGACGATCATCGCCCCGCTCATCTTCGCGACGCTCGTCGTCGGCATCGCCGGCCACCACGACCTCAAGCAGGTCGGGCGCATGGGGGTCAAATCGCTCGTCTACTTCGAGGTCGTGACGACGCTGGCCCTGTTCATCGGCCTGGCCGCGATCAACATCTCCCAGGCCGGGCGGGGCATCGCCCTGCCGCCGGCCCCCAAGACCGCCGAGGTCCAAGCGGTCAAACAGACGGCCAGCGACGTCGTCCTCCACATCTTCCCCGAGAACATCGCCAAGTCCGTGGCCGAGGGGCAGATCCTCCAGGTCGTCATCTTCGCCATCCTCTTCGGCGTCGCCCTGGCCCTCGTCCCCGAGGCCAAGCGCCGGCCCGTCCTGTCGGTCACCGAGAGCCTGGCCGAGGTCATGTTCAAGTTCACCAACATCGTCATGAATTTCGCGCCGATCGGCGTCGGCTGCGCCATCGCCTACACGGTCGGGCACATGGGCCTCGGTGTCTTGGTCAATTTGTTCAAGCTGTTGCTGACCTTCTACGCGGCCATCCTCGTCTTCATCCTGGCCGTGCTCCTCCCGATCGCCCTCTTTATCAAGGCCCCCATCCGGAAGTTCCTGGCCGCCGTGGCCGATCCCGTGGCCCTGGCTTTCGCCACGACGAGCTCGGAGGCGGCCCTGCCCCGGGCCATGGAGGCCATGGAGGCGATCGGCGTGCCCCGCCGGGTCGTCGCCTTCGTCATGCCGACGGGCTACAGCTTCAACCTCGACGGCTCGAGCCTCTACCTCTCCCTGGCCGCGATCTTCGTCGCCCAATCGGCGGGCGTTCACATGTCCATCGGCCAGCAGCTCCTGCTCGTCTTCACCCTGATGCTGACGAGCAAGGGTGTGGCCGGGGTGCCCCGTGCGGCCCTGGTCATTCTCCTCGGCACGGTCGCCCAGTTCAACCTGCCCGTCGAGCCGGTCTTCATCATCCTGGGGATCGACGAGCTTATGGACATGGCCCGGACCTCCCTCAACGTCCTGGGGAACAGCTTCGCGACCGTGGTCATCGCCAAGTGGGAGGGGGAATTCGGGAAGGAGCACCCCTCCAAGATCGTCCAGGAAGCGATCGAACCGTAGCCGCCGTCAGACCGGCCGGGCCTCCGCGCCTTCCGTCGTCGCGCCCTTCTTCCTGTTCCAAGCCTTGCGGATGAGGATCAGTACGGCCAGCAGGATCGCGGCGATCATGGCCCGGGCGCCCCAGAGGTAAGGCCGGTTGGCCGGATCCTTGCCCGTCATCAGAAACTCCTTGACCGCGTCCTGGTAGGTCCAGACGCCCAGCATGATGAGCAGGTAGAGCGGCGTGATCCAGGTCAGGACGAACTTGAAGAAGCCGGGGACCTTGAGGTCGGCGCCCTTGTGCATCTCCGCCCAGCCCTTCTTCAGCCCGAAAACCCAGGAGAACAGGACGATCTCGATGGCCGCGAAGACGACTAGGCCGAACGTGCCGGCCCAGAAGTCGAGCTCGTCGAGGAAGCCGAACCTGAAGAAGGCGATGACGATCGCCGACAAGACGATGAGGACGGAGAAGACGGCGATGACGGCCTTCTCCCGCTTCCACTTGAACTCGTCCTCCAGGAAGGCGATGGCCGGCTGGGTCAGGGCCACCGACGAGGTGATGCCGGCGATGAAGAGCAGGAAGAACCACATGCCGCCGAAGATCTGGCCGAACGGGATCTTCTGGAAGATGACCGGCAGGGCCTGGAAGCCCAGGTTGAAGGCCCCGCCCTGGGCGATCGTCTGCGTTTCGGCCCGGCCGAAGAAGGCCACGGCGATGGGGATGGCCACCGTGCCGCCCAGGATGACCTCGGCGAACTCGTTGGTCGAGGCCGTCGTGACGCCGTTCAGGGTGACGTCCTGGTTCTCCCGGACGTAGGAGGCGTAGGTATTGATGATGCCCTGGCCGAGGCTCAGGGTGAAGAAGATCTGCCCGGCCGCCACCAGCCAGACCGCGGCCGACCCCAGGCGGCTGAAGTCCGGGTTCCACATGTAGCCCATGCCGTTGGCGATGCTCAGCTCCGGTTGGGACGGATCGGGCGTGCCCATGGTCAGCACGCGGACGACGAGGATGATGCCGAAGAGGAAGAGCAGCGGCATGCCGTACTTGGCCAGCACCTCGATTCCCTTGCTGATGCCCTTGTAGAGGAAGTAGAAGTTCAGGGCGATGGTGATGCCCCAGAAGATCAGGACCGGTCCGAGGTTGTGGAAGAACTGGTTGGACTCGATGCCCTGGAAGCCGCGCAGGAATTGGCCCATGGCCTCCCGGTTGGCGTGCCCGAAGAACTTGCCCGTCACTGAGAACCAGGAATAGCCCAAGCACCACGACTCGATGAAGTTGTAGTAGATGACGATGACGAAGGGGATGACGATGCCGAGCGCCCCGAGGTACTTGGAGGGGGCCCTCTTCCACAGGAGGTTCAGCATGCCCGGGGTCGTGCCGTGGCCGTGGGTCCCGCCCATGCGGCCGATCGTCCACTCGACCCACATCATCGGGATGCCGAGGAGGAGGAAGGCGACGAAGTAGGGGACCATGAAGGCGCCGCCGCCGTTGGCCGCGGCCTTGACCGGGAAGCGGAGGAAGTTGCCCAGCCCGATGGCGTTGCCGGCCACGGCCAGGATCAGGCCGATGCGCGAGCCCCACTGCTC
>JAPKZE010000079.1 GCA_026393955.1 Candidatus Aminicenantota bacterium | reverse complement strand
AGGTCGAGGACGAAGTTCTGGTAGTCCTTCTTCGTCCAGAGGGCCTGGTCCTCCGAGGCGGTGATCACGCCGTCGGCGACCGTCCAGATCCCGGCCGGGAATTCGGCGTCGGAGAGGTCGGGGGCGAAGAGGTCGGTCCAGACCGGCGTCGCAAGCGCGGCGGCGGCGGCCGCGGGCTCTTCGTCCTTCTTGCAGGCGAGGGAGCTGCCGAAGGCTATCGCGACGACGAGGATAAGGCTGAGCTTCGTGCGCATGGGCGGACTCCTTTCCGAGGGCTCGGTTCGCCCTAGTGTATCAGTTTCGCTCCCCGTCCCGCCAGAAGAAAAACGGGGACACGTACCCGAGGGACATGTCCCCAAGTCCGGCTTGCCAAGCCCGAGTGACTGGGCTATCCTCAAGAACCGAATCCGTCGAGGAGGTCCCGCCATGAGACGACGCATCCCGATCGTTATCCTGGTCCTAGTCGCCCTGGGCCTGATACTCGCCGCCTGCGCGCCCAAGCCCGCGGAGACAGTGCCCGCCGTGAAACGGCCGCTCGTCCTCGGCATGCACGCCCTCGTCGAGACCGACGCCGACGCCCGTATCCTCGCTGGGGAGGTCCCATCGCTAGCCAAGCGCGGCGTCAACCTTCTCATCGTCGAGGTTGATTACTGGTACGACTACGCCTCCCACCCGGAGCTGCATATGGAGAATCCGGTCAAGAAGGAGACCGTCAAAGCGCTCCTGGCCGCCTGCCGGGCCAAGGGCATCCGGCTCGTTCCCCAGTTCCAGAGCCTCGGCCACCAATCCTGGGCCGAGAAGACCTTCCCGCTGCTCGTCAAGTATCCTCAGCTCGACGAGACGCCCAACAAGTACGCCGGCAACAAGGGCACCGATCCCTGGGGGACGGAGTTCTACTGCCGGAGCTGGTGCCCGCTCCACCCCGACCTCCTGCCCATCGTCAACGACCTCTACGACGAGCTCCTCGAAGTCTTCGAGGCCGACGCCCTCCACATCGGCATGGACGAGGTCTTCATCATCGCCGACGCCGACTGCCCCCGCTGCGCCGGCAAGTCCACGGCGGAGCTCTTCGCCCGGGCCGTCAACGACGCCTACGACCACATCGTCCGCAAGCGCGGCAAGGAGATGATGATGTGGGCCGACCGGCTCATCGACGGCCAGGCCACGGGCTACGGCCTGTGGGAGGCGTCCATGAACGGGACGGACAAGGCCATCGACATGATCCCCAGGGACATCGTCATGTGCGACTGGCACTACGAGCCGAAGTACCCGCTCCAGGGGACGCCGAAGTCGACCTTCCCCTCGCCCCGGATCTTCGCCGACAAGGGCTTCCGGGTGCTGCCGACGAGCTTCCGGAACATCGACGCCCTGAACCGGTTCATCGACCAGTCGCTGGCCGTGCCCTCGGACAAGGTCCTCGGCCACGTCTGCACGGTCTGGCATCCTCTCGGCAAGGGAAAGTACGGCAAGCTGCGGCAGCTCAAGGCCGCGTCGAAAAAGATCAAGAAAGCGTCTACTTCGCCGTCGTGATGAGGTTCCGCCGCCGCAGCTCCTCGAGCCCCTTCTCCCACGGGCCGGCCGCGCCCCAGAGGTAATAGGAAAAGTAGCGGACGGTCTTCCGGAAGATGGGCACCCACGGCTGGAATTCGGCGTAGTAGTGCGCCGACTCGCCGTTGGACGGATGGTTCATCCACATGTGGAGGAATTCGGGCTCGCTCACCGGGAAGGCCCCGACGAACGAGACGTCCTCGACCGTGTCCCGCCCGGCGTTCCAGCCCTCCTGGAGAAAGAAGACCTCGCCGAAATATTCCTCGGGCCGCATCCGGACCTCGCGGCGCCCCGTCTTGGCCGGGATGACGAAGATGTCCTCGGTCCAGTGCTTCTCGCCGAGGGCCAGGATGGGCTGGGGGCCGAATACGTTCAGCTCGGGGTTGCGAAACGCGAAGGCGAAGCGGACCTCGAGAAGAGGGGAGGCGCCGTCGAGAGTGAAGATCTTCTCGATCCGATTGCCGTAGTAGTCGGCGGTCATGCGGACGGAGGCCGACGTGCCGCCGCTCTTGATGACTTCGGCGTCGTAGACCTTGTGCGTCTCGATCGAAGCCTGGCCGAGGAAGTCCTCGAAGCCGCCGTAGGGGTAGAAACCCCGCTCGCGAAAGGGACGCCTGTCCGTCGCCTCCTTCTCCGGCCAGAGCTTGAAAAGAACGTTGTCGGCCTTTTCCTTGACGATGTACTCGATGACCCGGGCCCCGATAGCCAGGAGGGTCACCCGGACCTTGTCGTTCTCGAGCCGGTACTCCATCAGGCCGTCGCCGTCGAGATCGACGGGAGTCACGCTGACCTGCCCGGCCGGCTCGCCGACGCCGAGCTGCGTCTCCGCGGTCACGCCGAGGGCCGTGGTCTTCACGACATAGGAGCCGGGCCGGAGCGGCAGCCGGAATTCGAGGGCCTGGTGCCCGCCCGTCCGGGCCGTGCCCGTCAATGACGTTGCGAGGACGGGCGCCGCCGGCTTGTCCTTGGCGTAGACCTTGACCTCGACGGGATAGGAGGGTTCCTTCGTAAAGTTATGAATGGAAACAGGATAAACGATCTCGGGCGCCTGTCCGTGGAGGAGCTTATGGACGGACACGGCCGGCGGCAGATCGAGGACGGCCAGCGTCCTCTTGTGCCCGGACGCCCATCGGGCTTCGACGAGGACGG
>JAPKZE010000177.1 GCA_026393955.1 Candidatus Aminicenantota bacterium | reverse complement strand
TTGGTGTCGGAAAAATCGAGGAGCCGGCTCAGGACCTCGGCGCCGAGGGCGAGGCCGTAGCGGGCCTCCGTTTCCCCGAACAGGAGGTGCTTGCGGACGAGGTCGACGGCGTACAGGCCGCTCGTGCATGCGGCCAAGAGGTCGAAGGCCGGGATGCGCCGGGCCGTCCGGGCGTCCTTCTCGGTCAGCCGGCCGGAGGCGATCTCGCCCTGGACGGCCTTGTTCAGGGTCATGCAGGCTGTCGACGGGAAGAGGGCCTCGGGCGTCGAGCTGCCGACGGTCAGGATGCCGACGTCCTGCCAGCCGATGCCGGCGTCGGCCAGGGCCCGTTCGGCCGCGACGAGGGCCAGGTCGGAGGTGTTGACCGACGCGTCCACCCAGCGCCGCTCCCGGATGCCGACAAGGTCGACGATCTTCTGCGGGGTCAGCTCGTCCGGTCCCCAAGGCCGGTCGGTGCCGGGCTTGATGGCGCCGTGGGCCAGAAGGATCTTGACGATCTCCTCGTTGGTCATGGTCTTCCCGGGGACGTCCGTCCCGGGCAGGCATTTTCCGGTGCCGGCGATCTTCACTCGCATATCCGCATTATCTCCGTTGCGTGTGATATTCTCGATCCGCGGGAGGGTGGAACAACCCGCAGCCCTATCATTATTATCGGATTTCGCGAGCATGTCAAACGGGCCGGGCCGCAACGGTCCGGGCCCGCCGATTGACCGGGCCCCGTCTTTCTGTTAAATAGGGGACGACCATGAGCGGCCAACCTCTCGCGGGCGTCCGGATCCTCGACCTGTCGCGGCTTCTCCCCGGTCCCTTCTGCACACTGCTCCTGGCCGACCTCGGGGCCGAGGTCATCAAGGTCGAGGACCTCGAGGGTGGCGATTACATCCGGACCATGCCCCCGTTCATCGACGGGCAGGGCGCCTATTTCCTGGCCCTCAATCCGGGCAAGAAGAGCGTTTCGCTCAACTTGAAGGCCCCGGCCGGCCGGGAGCTCTTCCTGAAGCTCGCGGCCACCGCGCAGGTCATCGTCGAGAGCTTCCGGGCCGGCACCGTCGACCGGCTCGGCATCGGCTTCGAGGCCGTCCGGGCTGTCAACCCCCGCGTCGTCTACTGTTCGATCTCCGGATTCGGCCAGGACGGCCCGGACCGGGACCGGGCCGGCCACGATCTCGACTTCGCCGCGCGCTCGGGCATCCTCGGCCTGACCGGCCGTCCCGGCGCCGTCCCGGCCATCCCGCCCGTCCAGATCGCCGACCTGAGCTCGGCCATGTACGCCGCCGCCGGCATCCTGGCCTACCTCCGGGAGAGCGAGCGGACAGGCCGGGGCCGCCACATCGACATCGGCATGCTCGACAGCGCCGTCGCCTGGATGATCATGCCCGTGGCCGAACACGCGGCCGGGGAGCGGGGCGGCCCGGGCCGCCGCCCCCTCACCGGCAAGCATCCCTGCTACAACGTCTACCGGACCCGCGACGGCCGGCACGTCTGCCTGGCCGCGTTGGAGAAGAAGTTCTGGTGCGCCTTCTGCGCCAAGGTCGGCCGGGACGATCTCCTGCCGCTGCAGTTCTCCGAGAAACCCGAGGATTTCGCGCTCTTCGAGGAGCTGTTCGCCGGCCGCACGGCCGATGAATGGGCGGCCCTGCTCGAAGGGACCGATTTCTGCTGCGACGTCGTGCCCACGCTCGGTGAAGTCCTGGAGGACCGGCAGATCAGGCATCGCGGACTGGTCATCCCGCCCGCGCCCGGCGCGCCGGCCGTGATCCGGGTCGGCCATCCGCTCAGGGAGAGGGCCGCGGCGGACCACGGGGCCTGTCCCGGGCACGGCCAGCACACGGCGGAGGTCCTCGGCGGGCTGGGGATCGCCGGCGCGCGTCTGGACGAGCTCGAAGCGGCCGGCGTCATCCGCCGGGGCCGTTAGGCGGGCCGCGATGGACGCTTTCTGGACCGACGCCGGGCGGGCTCTCCGCCGGGCCGCCGAAGACCCGTCCGATCCGCTCAACGCGGTCGCGCTGCGATGGGAGCGGCTGGCCGCGACCGCGGACCGCGTGGTCGAGGCCGGCGCCCGGGCCGCCCGCGAGCGCGGAGCTTTTTCCAGCAGCCTCATGGGCTGCCGCGAGGTCCAGGAAAGCCTGGCCGGCCTCGTCGCCCGGGCCGATCTCGTCCGTCTCGGGGCCTGCCGGCTCTGTGGCCTCCTCGAGAGGGGCGAGCGGGACCGGGCCGTCCTCGAATCGGAACGTTTCGACGTCAGGGCCGGAGAGCTGGCCGAGGAGGTCCGGGCCGTAGCCGTCGCTCTTCTCGGCGAACCCTGGGTCCATGCCTATCTTGACGCGGACGGCGGACTGTCCGCCGGCGAAAGGACACGCTGATGAAGCTCGAGAACTTTTACAAGAAAGCCGTCGCTGTCGGCATCGCCCGAGACCCGCGGGGCCCCGAGGCGGTCCAGCGGATCCTCGACGAAGAACGGGCCCGGTCCGGAAAGCTCACGGACGACGAGCGGGCCGTCTGGGAGCCCGACCGCCTGTTCAATCCCTACGCCGACACGCGCCTGCTCGCCGGGGATCCGGCGACCGAGGTCCGGACGCTCATCGTCGGCATCGACATGGACGCCGCCGAAGTCGTCCTGGCCCACACTCTCAACCGGGACCGGGGCGCCGGGATCGACCTCGTCGTCTCCCACCATCCCCAGGGTGTCGCGCTGGCCCAGCTGGCCGAGGTCATGCGCGTCCAGTCGGACATGCTCGTGGCCCACGGCGTCAACATTGCCGTGGCCGAGCAGCTCCTCGACAAGCGGATCAGCGAGGTGGAGCGACGCGTCCTTCCGGCCAACCACAACCGGGCCGTGGACGCCGCCCGCCTGCTCGGGCTGCCGATGATGTGCCTGCACACGCCGGCCGACAACTGCGTCAACACCCATCTCGCCGGCCTGTTCGAGAAGGACAAACCGTCCCGTCTCAAGGACCTCGTCGATCTCCTCAAGGGGATCTCCGAGTACCGGGCAGCCGCCGGGCGGATGGCCGGGCCCAAGATCGTGAACGGCAGCGAGAACGCCCACTGCGGCCGGGTCTCGGTCGAGATGACCGGGGGAACCGAGGGGGCCAAGACGATCTACGAGTCCTACGCCGTCTCGGGCGTGAGCACCATCGTCAGCATGCACATCAGCGAGGAAGCTCTCGAGAACGCCAAGAAGGCCCACCTCAACGTCGTCCTGGCCGGCCACATCTCGAGCGATACGCTGGGGCTGAACCTGCTCTTCGACGAGCTCGAGCGCGAGGAACGGCTCGAATTCGTGGGCGTTTCGGGATTCGCACGGACAAGGGCTGCGGACCGCTAACCTGGGCTATTCATCAGAGCGCCGGGTTTCTCCAACAGACAATAAGAACAAAGACCGGCGCTCTGACCCTTCGGGCAAACCGATCCAGCCGCATCTGCTTCGTTGCATAGGGCTCGCAGTACTCCGAGTACAGCTTCACCCTCTGACGCCTCGCATCTGCGGCCGGCTCGGCTCGTGTCTAGCCCAGGTCAGAGGCCCCGGTAGTGTCCCTGGGCGCCCAGGGTCGTGATCCAGCGGGCGAAGGCGCGGGCGTCCTCGAGATCGCTCTCGTCGGGGTGGGTGGCCGCCGAGGCGGCCATGTCGGCCCAGGCCTCGTGCTCGGGCGACTGCATCAGAACCTCGAGGGCCTTCATCGAGACCTTGCCGCGGCAGGAGAACGTCCCGACCAGCCGGGCCCTGGCCACGAGGATCGACGCGTATTCCAGGGCCTCCCGGGCCAGCTGGCTGCCCGTGACCGAGCCGTGGGTGGAGAAGAGGGCGACCTTCTTGCCCTCGGGGATGGACTTGAGGAAGACCTCGACCGGATAGGGGACGCTGTGCGCCTGGACCGGGAACCCGGCGAAGATGAGGTGATACGGGGCGAGGTCGCCCGCTTCGGCCATGGTCTTGATCGTCCGGTCGCCCGCGAGGGCGCCGAAGACGGCCTCGGCGACGAGCTTGGTGTTCCCGGTCCGGCTGAAGTAGGTGACGAGCGTCTTGGCCATGACGGGCATCCTTTCTGCGTCGCGCCTTCCCGCTATTCTGCCAGAAACCGGGTCAAAATGCCACCGGTCAGTCGCCGGCCGGGAGCTCGATCGTGACCGTCGTGCCGCGGCCGGGTTCGGTCGCGACGCGGATCGTGCCGCCGTGCTCCTCGACGATCTTCTTGGTGATGGGGAGGCCGAGGCCGGTGCCGCCGTCCTTGGTGGAGAAGTACAGGTCGAAGACGCGTTCGGCCGTCTCCCGGCTCATGCCCGGCCCGCTGTCGCGGACCGCGACGGTGAGGACCGGGCCGCGGCGGCCGATCGTCACCGTCATCTCGCCCCGCTGGCTGATGGCCTCGACGGCGTTGGCGACGACGTTGCGGACGGCCGTCTTGAGCTTGTCGGCGTCGCCGCGGGCCCGGAAATCCTCCCCTTCGGCCACGACCGTGAAGCGGATGCGCTCGGACAGGAGCCGCCGGTACGGTTGGAGGACCTCCTCGAGGATCCGCCGCAGGTCGACGGGCTCCATCCGGACCGTCGTGTCGCGGGCGATCTCCATGAACTCCTGGGCGGTCCGGCGCAGGTGCTCGACCTCGCTGATGATGTAGGACATCGATTCCTTGAGGGCTTTCTTGAGGTCGCCCCGGTCGTCCTCGGCGACCTTGAGCACGTGCTCGGCCGAGAGCTGGATGGGGGTCAGCGGGTTCTTGATCTCATGGGCGACCTTGCGGGCCATCTCGGTCCAGGCCACCTTCTTGCTCATCTCGGCCAGCTCCTGCTCGTGGGCCTTGAGATTGCCGATCATGGTGTTGAAGCCGTCGATGAGGGTCATCATCTCGTCGCGGGAGCGGTGCTCGATGCGGACCTCGAGATTGCCCAGGCCGACCTCCCGGGTCCCGGCCAGGAGCTTGCGCACGGGCACGATGATCATGCTCCGGATGCCCCTGGAGAAGACGACGACCAGGACGAGGAAAAAGGCCGAGAGGACGACCAGGAACTCGACGATCTCGCGGGTGGCCTTGTTCACCTGTTCCTTCTCGAAGGGGAAGGGCAGGGAGATGAACAGGGTCGTGGCCTTGGATTCGTAGGGGACGGTCAAGGTCTGGAAGGAGTATCCGCCGAGGCGCGTCCGCTGGATGATGAACGGCTTGCGGTCGTAGACGAGGGCCTGATAGACTTCGCCGTCGAGGATCTCGGGGAGCAGGCCGCTCGAGAAGAACTCCCGCCGGCTCGAGGCGACGAGGACCCCGTCCCCGTAAAGGATGACGTCGTTCGAGAGGGTCGAGCTGATCCACAGGACCAGGTCCTCCGAAGGGGCGAGGTAGGGCGAGAGCTCGACGCCCTGGATGATCAGAAAAGCCTCCAGGAGGCCCTGCGCGTAGCTCGCGTGAACGGCCGAGTCTTCGACGAACCGTTCCGTGAGCAGATTGTCGAAGAGGTTCCGGGTGAACACGGTGAAGAGGAGGAGAGGGACGAGGGCCACGGCCAGGAAGGCGGCGTAGACGCGGTTCGAGAACGACCACAGGGGCTTCCGGACGGAGGCCTTTCCGGTGGCGACGCTGACGGCGAGGGCCACGAGCAGGACCGCGGACAGGCCGAGGAAGAAGAACCTCAGGAAATCGAC
The DNA here is from genome assembly GCA_026393955.1 of Candidatus Aminicenantota bacterium. Lineage (GTDB taxonomy): Bacteria > Acidobacteriota > Aminicenantia > Aminicenantales > Saccharicenantaceae > RBG-16-66-30. Next base: position 4,009 of record JAPKZE010000177.1, on the reverse strand, counting down.
CGCCTGGGTCCGGAGGTTCTTCCGCGGGGTGAAGAGGCTGTAGTCGCGCTCTCCGTGGCGGAACAGGTAGGCGTCGTAGACGGTGCCCCCCTCCCGGAACACCGACCAGAAGGGGAGCGGCGAGCCGCTCAGCCGCTCGAGGTCCTCGGCGGGGAGCCCGGCGGTCAGCTTGCGGGGATTGAAGAGCGACCGGCCCTCGAGATCGAAGATCTCGCAGCCGAATTCGATCTGGCTCAGGGACGGCAGCGAGTCCGTCCGGAGGACCTCGAAATAGGGATTGGCCGAAAAGAGGAACGGCAGCATCTCGGGGTCCAGCGCGACGTAGAGGATGACGCGCCCGAGACGCACGCCGTCGCGGGTGTAGTCCTTGTAGCCGATGAGGAAGTCCTTCTCCTTGCCGATAAAGGTCAGGGAGTAGGGGACGATGGTCCAGTCCCCGGCCGGGCCGAGCTCGGGCGGGCCGCCCAGGATCTTGGGCACGTTGAGCGAGAACCGGCTCAGCGTGTTCCCCTCGGCGTCACGGATCTCCAGGCTCGAGTACCAGTTCGACTGGGCCACCGGGCTCTTCTCCCATAGGGTGTGGGCGAACTCGCCGTCCTGGGGATCGGTGAAGTACTCGACGATCCGGGCCTCGCTCCGGTCGAGGCCCGGCAGGGTCTCCTCGATGAGGAAGTTGGCCCACGTCTCCTGGGTCAGGATGGTGTGGGCGACGGTCGTTTCGAGGAGGCGGCGGGTCCGCACCACGGTCAGGCCGTCGACCGAGCGGGCCAGCCACAGCGAGGCCAGGACGAGGCCGGCGACCCAGGCCTCCCGCCGCCGCGACAGGCGGGGGACGACGGCGATGGCGAAAACCCAGGCGATCAGGGCCGCGCCGACCACCGCGAGAAAGGCGGCGGGCCCCACTGCGGCGGACCAGGTCCCGGCGACGGCCGCGAGGCCGACGATCAGTCCGGCCGGGATCTTGGGCCCCGGGCGCCGGAAGGCCAGACGGAACGCGACGGCCAGAACGATGAGCCCGGCGACGAGGAAGACGAAGAGGCTGAGCTGCAGGACCACCCGCGAGACATCGAAGTCCCAGCGGAGGAGCGCGATGTTGGAATTGAAGACGACCCGCCGGACGATCTCGTACAGGGCGAGGACGGTTCCGGCGGCGAGAGCGGCTGCCGGGATGTGCACGAGGATGCCGGCCGGGACGGACAGCTGCGAGTTGCGCTCGTGCGGGGATCGGAAGACGCAGACGGCCAGGCAGACCGCCAGTCCGAAGCCCGTCAGGGCGGTGAGAAAGATGTCGGCCGGCGATTGGGTCAGGCCTCGCCACGAGGCGAAGCCGGCCACGGCCGGCTGGAACAGACCCAGGGATTGGACCCTCTCGAGCTGGCCCAGGGGAAGCGCCAGGAGCCTGGCGCCGGCGAGGAGGACCGCACCGGACGCCGCTGCGACGGGGTCCCGGCCCCCCAGGAACCCGGGGGAGGACCAGGCGAAGGCGACGGCCGCGCCGGCGGCGGCGATGAGGGCGAGGAGGAGGACGAGGTCCAGGTCCTCCCGGGCCGCCGAGAGCCGCGACGTCAGGGACGGCGAGGACAGGGTGACCGTGGCCATGATCCGTCCCTTCTCGTTCCGGAGGGGGAAGAAGAGGGTCTGGATCTCGTTCTTCTGCCGTGGCTCTCCCGGGAACTCGTCCTGGTGCCGGGCGAAGAACTTCTCGAAGCCCGCGACGTCCTCCCGGAAATCCCAGTAATCGATGGCGAAATCCTTCCGGAGGGCCGGCCGCAGGGCGTGGAACTCCCGGATGTAGGTCGACCGGACCTGGGGGATGAAAGCCAGCCGGTCGAAATGGACGAGCATGCGGCCCCCGTCGCCGAGGGGCTGGAACGCGACGAGGTAGACGGACGCCTTGCTCCGGATCAGGAACGTCCCCCCGTCCCGCTTCCGATCCTCCAGGTCCTCCCGGTCGATCTGGTCTGCGGGGCTCAGGACGTTGCCGTACCAGGCTTCGATAAGGCCGTCCCCGTTGCTGAGCGCGATGCCCTCGTTCTCGGCGTCGAGACCGGCCTCCCGGAAGAGCGGGAAGAAGTCCGCCGCCTCGGCCGGGAGGTCCGCGACGTCGAACCGGGATTTGCGCGCTTCCAGCGACGCGAGCAGGGCGGAGAACGCCTGGCGGGTCTGGACGGCCTGCCGGCGCAGCGACGCCAGGCTTTTCGCATCGTAGTCCCTTGAAAGGACGCCCGGGAGGATGAGCGAGAGACCGGCGGCCAGGAGAGCCAGCACGACGGCCGCGCCGATCCCGACGAGGAGGGCGCCGCGCCGTCCGGGCCCGCGTCCGGTCCTCACAGTCTCTCCGCCCGGATCTCGACGATCTTGAAGGCCATGACCGGCGCCCCGCCGTCCGGGGTGCGGGGCCGGCTCTCCGGGACGAAAAAGAAATAGACGCGGAATGGGTACTGCTTGCCGGTCCGCTCGTTGCGGAACGACCAGCGGGCCCTCAGGATCCCGCCGGCCGCCCCGGGCCGCGCCGAGACGCGGGGATCGGTCGTGAACTCGGTCGTCTTGAAAGTCGAGAAGATCCGGGCGAACACGAGGTAGGTCTGGTCGGGCGAGAGCTGGTCGGCCAGGGACAGGGGCTCGGGCAGGGAGACGGGAATGGCCGCCCCCGTCGTCAGCAGCTCGCGGAGCACGGCCGGGGAGTTCTGGAGGAAAGCCGTCTCGACGCGCGCCGCGATGGGCAGGGGGAGCGACAGAAGGAGGGCTAGAGAGAACAGGTGATACGTGACCACGGTGGCCTCACCATCTTAGCACAGCCCTTTCCGGGCGGGCAAGGAAGGGCTCTCCGCGGCCGACGGCGGCCCTACTCGGCCTTCTTGGGCTCGATCTCTTGTTCGAGCTTCTTGGTCCTCTTGGCGTCCTTGATGCTGCTGATGCCGGCGATCAGGCCGATGAACCCGCCGAAGAACAGGATGGGCGGGATGAATCCCAGGACGACGACGACGAAGGCGGACCGGAACGCGTGCGAAAAGATGACCAGCGCCAGGCCGCCGGCCATGGCGGCGATGCCGCCGATCACGGCGATGAACTTACCCATGTCGGACCTCCCTGAGGATTTTGTTCCGCTCCGGATTATAACAAAGGACTCCCGCCAGGGTCAACCCGACGGAGCGGCGCGCCCCTGCACAATCTTATAAAAAAACAGGTCGGGCCTCTTCGGCCAAGGGACAACCGCTCGCTATCCGGGGGCCGTTTGGATAGAATAGCCGCGAAGATCCTCAAGAGGAGGTCCCGCATGTCCAACGGACGGATCAGGCTCACGAGTTTTGTCGGCGCAGGGCTCGTTCTGGCCCTGGGCGCGACGGCCGCGGCCGGCGCGGATTTCGTCATCGGCGGGAAAAGGGTCAAGGCGGGAAGCGTGGTCTCGGGATCGCTCCCCGTCCCGGGCCCGGAGGGCGCCGGGACCGAGATCCCCTATACCGTCGTCAACGGGGCTAAGAGCGGCCAGGTCCTGGCCCTGGTGGCGGGCGTCCATGCCTACGAGTATCCGCCCATTTTATCGCTCTACCGGCTCAAGACCCTGATCGACCCCAAGGCCCTGCGTGGCACGGTCGTCATGGTCCACATCGCCAACCTGCCGAGCTTCAAGAGGCGGACGATCTACTACGGCCCGGACGACTGGAAGAACCTCAACCGCGTCTTCCCGGGCGACCCTGCGGGCACCATGAGCCAGAGGATCGCCGCCGTGCTCAACGAGGCCGTCGTCGGGCCCGCCGATGTCCTGATCGACATGCACTGCGGCGACGGCAACGAGGCCCTCATCCCGTACACGTATTGGATGATCAGCGGCAACAAGACCTTCGATGCCAAGACCCGGGACCTGGCCCTCGCTTTCGGCCTGCCCCACATCATCATCGACGACACCCGCGGCAACGATCTCAAGAACTCCAAGTACCTTGGCAATACGGCCATCCTCAGGGGCAAGCCGGCCATCACCACCGAGGCCGGCTTCCTCGGGCGCACGGAC
>JAPKZE010000492.1 GCA_026393955.1 Candidatus Aminicenantota bacterium | reverse complement strand
CCAGGCGCTCCGGCCGTCGGCGCCGATGAACTTCGACGGGAAGGTCAGGAAATAGGCCTGGCGCCCGAACTTGGCCATGAACGTGATCAGCCGGTACGGCCCGGTGATCTCGTCGGCCTCGAGGACGTACGAGTTCATGTCCTCGACGCCCGGCCAGCCGTCGGTGACGCACATCAAGTACTTGCGAAGCGGCGCGTCGTAGGTGATGGTTGTACACCCCATCCGGTTGTTCCAGGAAACCAGAGACCGGATGGCCGCGAAATCCTTCGACCAGAGAGGGCGCCCGTCTTCCCCCCGCCCCGCGTAGAACTCATAGCTGGCCGGATCGTTGATCGTCTCGGGGCTCGGCGTCACCCGGGCCAGATAGGCGGCGTCGCCGGCGATCCAGCTGTTCCCGGCGATCCGCGGTGCCGGGTCGCCGTCGAGGGCGCCGTGCCCGACGAGGTAGGCCTTCCCGTCGGGAGAATGCTCCATGTTCTGTCCGAAATCGACGAAATGGGGCGTGCCCATCTTCACCTGCCGGCCGTCCTTGCCCGATTCGGGGAAGAGGGGCTTCTCGGGCGAGAGGGGGCTGGGGATCCAGGTCTTCCCGTAATCCTTCGAGATGCGGAAGCCCGGCAGGGGGCCGCAGATGGCCCAGCTGTAGAGGTCGCGGTATTCCGGCTTGGACATGTCGAAATCCACGGCGTAGGTCCCGTAATACCAGATCCCGTTATGAACGAGGTTGGCGCTGGGGTAGCGGCCCCCGTAGGGAGCGGGCGAGGCGGACTCCGAACCCAGGGACGTGACCGTCAGGTGCAGCGGATCGGTCCCTTCGATCCTGGCGTTGCCGGTCCGCGCGTTCTTGCCGTTCGAGTGGACGCTCTCCTCGCCGATCTCGCCGTCCGTCCAGCCGCTGTACATGTTCCCGTCCGGGGCCCAGGACGGATACCACGTGTCGGCGTCGGTGTAGGCGACGGCGTTCCGGGTGAAGGCCACGGCCACGATGTCCTTCGAGCGCTCGAACGGGCACTCGGACGGCACGTCGGACGCCCAGACGCGGGCCGGCCAGGGCTGCGGCGCATAGGCGACCGTGCCCTCATGGACGCGAGGGCCGCAGGACATGAGCATCGCGGCCAGCAGGCTCAGGGTCACGACGATGGTCCGATTCTTCATGACGGCTCCTTCAGGTCTTCAGCTCGGGGAACCATTTCAGGATCAGCGCCCTCTCGTCCGGGGCGAGGGATCCGAAGGGGACGGGCTCGTCCTGGGGGCGCGTCCGCTTCTGGTTGATGCGGCCCATCAGGCTCCAGCTCCGCGTCATGTCCCGGGGCTCTCGGGCGGGAAGGTCATAGCGGGTGAAGTCGATGACCCGCTCCGGCCCCTTCTCCCTCCAGCTCCGCAGCAGGGCCAGGCGGAACTCCCGGCACATGAACCAACGGATCTCCAGAGGGACTTCGGATCCGCCGATCCCCGTCCCCCTCTGGACGAATCGGTACCGCAGGTTCTCGTTGTTCGGGTATTGGGCCCGGTAGGAGCTCCCGAGATCGCCCAGGGTCAGGCATTCGGCCGAGGGCCAGCGCTCGCGGATGCGCTTGGTCCACCGCGTCAGGACCTCCAGGTGCCCGATCTGCGGGACGAGCGAGATCTCCCAGCAGTTCGTGACCCAGGCCCAGCCGTTGAGGGCGAAGCCCGCGTCGAAGTGGGCGGCCGTCGTCTGGACGATCTGGGCCAGCCCGACCTCGGGTCCGAACCACTCGATCGTCTCGATGGGCCCGACGCCCATGCGGCTGCGCTGGGAGGCGGCCCAATCCTGACCCTGGCGCCGGGCGGCCAGGAAATCGCAGGTCCAGCCGTCCAGGTTGACGCAGTCGATGAAATCACGGGTTCCCTGGGCCGGCTTGCAGAAGTGCTCGGTCGACGGATAATAGGGATAGCAGATCGAGCCTTCGCCGTCCTGGTTGTCGACGGCGAACTGGCTCCAGATGTTCCCTTGACAAACGCGGATCCCCTCCTTCTCGGCCAGATATTTCTGGTTGGCCGCGGCCAGGAAGCCGGCGATCACGCTCTTGGGCCGGAAGCCGCCGCCCATGATCTCCGAGACGCGGGCCAGGCCATCGTGGAGATCGCGGTCGACCTGGTCCCGCGTGTTGTAGGCGTTGGCGAAGTAGGCCCCGGGAATGAACGTCACGTCGTCGCCGAACCGGTCGCGGAACTCGGGCATGAGGGCCCGAATGCGGCGGTAGTTCTCGCGCTCGTCGAACAGGGCGCGCCAGCTGAAGGCCCAGGTCATCGGCGCGCCGGGCCAGCCGGCGGCGAACGCGTCGCGGAGCGCCCGCACATTCTCGGGGGTGTGGCGGTCGGCTTCGTCAAAGCCCTCGGTCTGCGTCCGGGTGACCTCGATCTGGTTGACCCGGATCACGGAATTGAAGGTCAGGATCCTCCGCCCTTGGAGAGGCTTCGCGGCGGCCGTGGCGGCCTGGCCGAAGGGACGCGGGCCCGGACCCGGCAGGGCCCCGGCGGCGAGCAGCCCGGCCCCGGCCTTCTTCATGAACTCGCGCCTGTCCATGGCTTCTAGTGTCCTGCGGCCGTCAGCGTATACGACGCTCCCGGCTCGGTCTTGAACTCGATGAGGCCCGGTTCCGGGCGGCGGACGGACACGGACCGGCCCCGGACGGTCACCTTCAGGGGAACGGCGGAGCGCACCCGGCAGGGCCGGCCGTTCTTCGACAGCAGCGTCGCCTCCGTTATCCGCCCGTCCTTCCAGCGCAGGCCGACCTCGAAGCCGCCGCGGGCGACGAAGCCTTTGACGTCCCCGTCTTTCCAGGCGGCCGGCAGGGCCGGCAGGAACGACAGCTCGTCCTCGTGGGATTGGAGCAGCATCTCGGCCACGGCGGCCGACATGCCGAAGGCCCCGTCGACCTGCATCGCCCGGGAGCAGATCGAGAACAGGCTATTCGTCGTGTATTGGTGCATGGCGTAGGTGAAGTTCTCCAGGGCCTTGGCGCCGTCCCCGAGCCGGGCCCAGCAGGCGGCCTTCCAGGCCGAGGACCAGCCGTTCCCGGAGAGCCCGCGCTGCTCCAGGACGACCTTGCTGCCCTCGGCGAACTGCGGCGTCCGCCGCGCGGAGATCTGGCGGCCCGGGAACAGGCCCCACAGTCCCGAGATATGGCGGTGGCTCTTCTCGGTCTCGTCCCAATCCTCGAGCCATTCCTGGAGGTTGCCCTTCCGCCCGATCTGCATGGGCGCCAGCCTGGACTTGGCCTCCAGGACCCGGGCCTTGAAGTCGCGGTCGACGCCCAGGATATCGGCGGCCTGGGCGACGGACCCGAAGAGGTCGTTGAGGATGGCCATGTCGATGGTCGAGCCGGCGCAGATCGAGGTCGTCGTCCGGAAGGTCGTGATCTCGTCGAAGAACGGAACTTGACCGGGGACGGCCGGAAAGTTCTCCGGCGACGTCGAGGGGTTCGTCACCAGCCAGCTGTAGCGGGGATGCGGGACCAGGAAATCCAGGAAGAACTCGGCGCTGCCCTTGAGGATGGGATAGTACTCGGCCAGGAACGCCTTGTCGCCCGTGAACAGGTAGTGCCAGCCACGCCCCGCCCGCCGTGAAGGTCCCCCAGCTCGGCCCGTCCATGGGCGCGGCGACCCGCCAGAGATCCGTGTTCTGATGGAAGACCCAGCCGCGGGCGCCGTAGTTCTCCCGCGCCACCTGGCTGCCCTGGTCCGTGAGCTCGCGGATCATGCGGAAGAGCGGCTCGGCGCACTCGGCCAGGTTGCCGACCTCGGCCGGCCAGTAGTTCATCTCGGTGTTGATGTTGGTCGTGTATTTCGAATCCCACATGGGATTCATGTCCTTGTTCCAGATCCCCTGGAGGTTGGCCGGCTGCGTTCCCGGGCGGGAGGACGAGATGAGGAGGTAGCGGCCGAACTGGAAGACCAGAGCGCCGAGGGCGGGATCGTTCGCCCCGTCGAAGCTCTTGAGCCGTTCGTTGGTCGGGAGCAGGGAATTCGGCGTCGCCGGGAGGGTCAGGACCGCGCGGCGGAACAAGCGCCGGTGCTCCTCGAGGTGGGCCGCCTTGAGGGTTTCGTAGGCCTTTCCGGAGGGGGCCGCCAGCGCCGCCTCGACCCGGGCCCGGGGGTCGCCGTTGACATCCTTATAATTGACGAAAGTCGTGGCCGCGGCGATGAGCAGCGTCACGGCGTCGGCGCCGGCGACGCTGAGCTCGTCCCAGTCCAAACTCATCGTCCCTCCCTCGGGCAGGGCCTTGAGCCGGCTTTCGTAACGGAGCGCGCCCGTCACGCCCATGTAGTCCGCCGATCTCCCGCGGACGACGAGGCCGTCGGGCGGGAGGCCGTCCATGCGGAAATAGTCGGTCGCATAGTTGGAGTGCGCTTCGTTGCGTTCGCCCTGGAGCTGGGCCTTGAAAGAGATCTGCCCCGGCCGGTCCGCCGTGATCCGGACGACGATGACCTGGTCGACGGGGCTCGCCAAGACCTCCCGGGTGAAACGGACGCCGCCCTGAACGTAGGTCGTCCGGACCACGGCCGTGTCCAGGTCGAGCTCGTGCCGGTAATCCGTCACGGCCTCCTTCGATGGGAACCGGAGGACCAGCCGGCCGAGGGACTGGTATTTCATCTGCTCGACCGGGTAGCCCATCAGGTTCCGGCCGAAGAGGATGTGGGCCATCTTGTAGTTGCCGTCGAAGACGAGCTTCCGGATCTCGGGCAGGGCCTTGGATCCGCCCTTGACGACCGTGGAATAGGGCCCGCCCGACCAGTAGGTCTCCTCGTTGAGCTGGATCTCCTCCTCGTCGGTCTTGCCGAAGACCATGGCCCCGAGCCGGCCGTTGCCGACGGGAAAGGCGTTCTCCCATTTATCGGCCGGGTGGGCGTACCAGAGGACCGTCGAGGGATCGGCCGAAGCGCGCTCGGCGCACCGGCCGGGCCCGGCCCACGTTCCGAAGAGAAGCAGGGCCGTTGCGACGGCAGGCCCCAAGGACGTCCAACGGGCAGAGGTCTTCATCCGGGTCTCCTTTCCTACGCCGGCCTGTCCGGCCGCGTTCCGTCCCTCCGGCGCCGGCCTCAATGGCTTCGTTCGAGGATGGCCTCGA
>JAPKZE010000193.1 GCA_026393955.1 Candidatus Aminicenantota bacterium | reverse complement strand
AGCCGATCAAATTCGACCACGAGTGCACCAACCACCGGGAGGCCATCAAGCTCATCATCGACACCCTCCTCGATCCGAAGATCGGCGTCCTCGACGACCTTCAGAAGATCTCGGCCGTCGGCCACCGGGTCGTCCACGGCGGCGAGAAGTTCACCAAATCGGTCAAGATCACGCCCGACACGATCGAGACTTTCAAGAGCCTCTACGGACTGGCCCCCCTGCACAATCCGCCCAACGTCCTGGGCATCGAAGCGGCCCTGTCGGTCCTCCCGGCCATTCCCCACGTCGCCATCATGGATACGGCCTGGCACCAGACCATGCCGGCCAGCTCCTACATGTACGCCCTGCCCTACGAGTGGTACGAGAAGTACGGCGTCCGCCGCTACGGCTTTCACGGCACCTCGTTCCTCTACGTGGCCAAGCGGGCCGCCCTGCTCCTCGGCAAGGACCCGTTCCAGTGCAATCTCGTCTGCCTCCACATCGGCAACGGCGTCTCGGCCAACGCCATCAAGAACGGCGTCTCCTTCGACACGAGCATGGGACTGACGCCCCTCGAGGGCCTGGTCATGGGCACGCGGTCCGGCGACCACGACGCGGCCATCGACCTCATGGTCATGGAGAAGGAGGGCGTCCCGCCGGCCAAGATGAACGACCTGCTCAACAAGAAGTCGGGCCTGCTCGGGATCACCGGCAAGTACACCGACCGCCGCGACGTCCAGCAGGCGGCCGAGGCGGGCGACGCCCGGGCCCGGCTGGCCATCGACGTCGAGTCCTACCGCATCAAGAAATACATCGGGGCCTACTCCGCGGCCATCGGCGGCGCGGACGCCGTCGTCTTCACGGCCGGCGTCGGCGAGATGTCCGACCTCATCCGCGAGAAATCGCTCGAGGGCCTGGAGTTCCTGGGCATCAAGCTCGACAAGGCCAAGAACAAGCTGGCCAAGACCCGCAATGCCGAGACCGAGATCTCGGCCGGAGATTCCAAGGTCAAGATCTTCGTCATTCCGACCGACGAGGAGCGGGTCAATATCGAGGACGTCATCGGCATCCTCGAGGGCAAGTACGACGAGCACACCAAATTCGCCTACCGGTTCCAGTCCCCGGACTACGTCAACTCCCAGCGCGAGCAGGATTTCGCCAAGGAGTGCGAGAAGAAGCCCGGACTCGCCGAGATCCAGGTCAAGCCCAAGAGGCTCGCATAAAGAGACCTTCCCCCTTGATCCCATCGGGGGCATGTCCCTCCGGGGCATGCCCCCTTTTTTTTGCTCATTTTCCGGGCCGACATCCTGGCCCTTCACCGCCTGGCAATCGGGCTCAGGGGTGGCCGGCTATCCGAACGGGGGATTCCTGGGCCAGGCCGCGGAAAAAGGGGCTGAAGGGTATCGCGGAGAGGAGCGGCGGGAAGCGGAGTCTTCGGAGCGACCAGCAGAATTGGAGCGGAGGACCCGGAGCTCCAATTCTGGTAAATATCTGAGGAGAGGACTTGAGTCGGCTCCGGACCGGGACGGCGTGAAGGATTACCGCAGCGAACGGAGACGATCCCCGAAGTCCCTCCGCGGCCGTCAGAGTGCTCCCCGGGGCTTATTTCCACTCGGCGATAATGGCCAGGATGAGGTCCGTGAGGGCTTCGAGGTCGCGGCGGTCGATCTTCTCGATGAGCGAGTGCGCGTACGATCCGGGCCAGGACAGGGGAATGTCGATGGCGCCGCCGGCGAGGAAGACCGAGCCGTCGTTGCCGCCGCGCGAATTGCCGATCTGGATCGGGATGCCGCGCTTCCTGGCGATGGCCAGGACCTTGAGGATCTCCTCCTTGGGCGTGATGCTGCTCGAGTCGATAGCCCGGACGACCGCGCCCTGGCCCACGGGAAGGAAACCGAAGCGCTTGGATTCGAGAGGCGAGTCGGTCGAGACGAACGTGTCGACGGCGAAAACGTAGTCGGGCTTGAGGGTCTTGGCCAGCTCGGCGGCGCCGAAGAGGCCCGTCTCCTCCTGGACGTCCCAGGCGAACGTGACCGTCTTGCCTTTGACCGGTCCGGACCCGAGACGCCGGGCCGCATCGAGCAGGGCGGCGCAGCCGGCCCGGTCGTCGACCGCCCGCGTCGCCATCAGGCCGGGAGCGAAGTCGGTGAAGGTCTTTTTCGCCGTCACCGTGTCACCCTCGGCCACCCCGAGGGCGCGGGCTTCGGCTTCCGTTACGACCCCGAGATAGATGTCGAAGCTCTCGGCCGTGAAGGGAGCTTCCGGAGCCTCGCCCTGGGCGGGGCGCTCATCGTATCCCGGCCGCGGCGAGACGATGCCCGGGACGGCCCCTTTGGCCGTGTGAATGAGGACGGGCCGGGCCTCGACCGTCTGCGGCAGTATCCCCCCGCCCGGCTTGACCCGGACGCGGCCCTCGGGCGTGACCTTGTCGACCGTCCAGCCGAGCTCGTCCGAGTGGGCCACGAACAGGATGTGCGGCCGGCCCGAGCCGACGGTGAACCAGACGTTGTGCATCTCGTCCCGCCCGGCCTTGACCCCGGCCGGCAGGCGCGTCTGGATGAAATCGGAAACCGGGCCTTCGTGGCCCGAGACGCCGGGGACGAGGACGATCTCCCGGAGGATGTCCCAGGCTTTGGACTGGGCGGCGGCCGAGGAGACGGAGATGAGCGGGAGAAGGATGAGAGAAAGGAGCCGCTGGTTCATTTTATGCCTCCGGGCCGGAGGAAGCGCTCGAGGACGTCGCGCAAGGCCTGGAGGTCCTTGGCGGCCACGACCTCGGACGGCGTGTTCAGGAAGCGGACGGGCAGGGCCAGCGTCACGACTTCCGCGGGCGCGGCCGCGAACGGCAGCGCCAATGACGAGTCGGGGGCGGTCAGGACCTGCAGGGACGCGCCCGCCGCGGCCGCCGCCGCTTCCACGGCCTGCCGGAGCGCCGATGGTCCGTCCTTGGCCACGATCAGCACCGGGCCCCGGCCGGTCGCGGGCGAGCCTTCGCCCTTATCGGCGGCGACGACGTCAACTACGATCGTCCGGGCCGGTTGCCATCTCGTCTTCGCCCGGGCCGCGCCGACGGCGGGACGGGCGCCCCGGCCCCGGGCCGCGAACTTCGTCTGGGCGGCCCAGCAGACAACGGCGCCCTCGGCGTCGGAACGGCCGGACAGGGCCAAGGTTACGGCCACAAGTCCGGCTGCCGCCGCCTTCAGTCCGAGTCCCGGGCCGGCCCATCGGTCCCCCGCCAGCTCGGTCCAGACGGCCGGATACGTGACGGCGTCGAGGAGCTCGACGCCTTTGGCCCGGGCTTCCTTCTCCGAGCGGACCCCGATATCGACATAGGCGTTCTCAAGGGAGAAGCCTTCGACCAGGGTCTTCCGCCGCTCCGGCGTGAGAAGGTGCATGGCCGGCTGGGACACGACGCCCTGGACCGGGCCCTTGGCGGTCGAGATGATAACGGGTTGGCCGAGGAGGAAGGCGTCGAAGCGGGCGTGGGGCGGCGCCACCGGCCGGTCGAGGGTCAGATATCCGTCGGGCGTGATGCCGCTGACCATATGGCCGTAGCCGTCGAGGGCCGCGAGGATGAGCGTGGGCCCCGCCGGGCCGCCGGCCCGGACGGCGATCGTGCCCAGGCCGTCCGCCTCGACCGCTAGATCAGCGGGCAGCAGCGCGCGGATCTTCGCCGCGAGCATGTCCTCGTTGCCCGTCGTCGACGGGACCGCGAAGAGCTCTTTGGTGACGGTCTTGAGGTCGGCCGCGCCCGCCGCGGCCGAAAGCACGCAGACGGCCACGGCGACGAGCCCGCCTGTTCTTCCTAAGCGATGAGACATCGTTCTCTCCCTTCCGTCCCATTCCCCCCGCGACTCCTCTTATCATAGCCTCCGCTCGACGGTCAATGCGCGCCGGCCCATTCCTTTTGCCCGGGAATTCCGTTAAGATGAGGAGCCAGGAGGGCGCGTGGACAAGAACAAGTGGCTCCGGTTCGGCGTGGGCATCATCGTGCTGTTCCTGTTCGGGGTCTTCCTGAAGCTGGCCAAGCCGATCCTCGTTCCCTTCGCCCTGGCCCTTCTCTTCGGCTTCGCGGTCTCGCCGGCCCTCAACTTCCTGGTCCTCCGCAAGGTGCCCAAGTCCGTCGCCCTGGTCTTCATCCTCCTCTTCTCCTTCGCCGTCCTCTACCTCATCGGCATGGTCTTCTACTCGAGCGGCAAGACCCTGGCCGACGAGCTGCCGTCCTATACGGAGATGGTCCAATCCTTCCTCGAGAGGATCGATCACCTGGTCCCCGACCCGCGTCTGAGGCTCGGGCTGGCGGAGTGGGTCCAGGGCTTCAATGTCGGCCAGATCGGGACCTTCCTGCTCTCCGCCCTCGGCCCGTTCCTGTCCTTCATGTCCGACCTCATGCTCGTCTTCATGTTCATGATCTTCATCCTCGGCGGCCGCGGCCGCCTGGCCCGCAAGATGGAAGAGGCGTTCGAATCCGGCCCGGCCTCGGCCATGAGCCGGACGGCCGTGCGGATCGACCGCGAGGTCCAGAGGTACCTGGCGGTCAAGACCCTGGTCAACGTCCTCATCGGCCTCCTCGTCGCCGCGATCCTGGCCGTCTGCGGCGTCCGATTCGCCGTGCTCTTCGGCGTCGTGGCCGTGCTCTTCAACTACATCCCGTCGTTGGGCGCTCTCGCCTCCGTCGCCCTGCCTTCGATCATGACCCTGTTCCTCGACGCCGGGTTCACGTTCAGGGTCGGGCTCGTCCTGGTCCTGCTCACCGGGATCCATGTCGCCCTGCTGCGCTTCGTCCAACCGCGGCTCATGGGCAAGGAGCACAGCCTGTCGCCGCTTCTGGTCCTCTTTTCCCTGTTCTTCTGGGCTTGGCTCTGGGGTATTCCGGGGATGATCCTGGCCGTTCCGCTGCTGACGGCCGCCCGGATCATTTTCGAGAATGTGCCGTCGCTGCGCTTCCTGGCGACGATGATGGACCGGTGAGGCGGGGGAGAGGCCTTAGGTCTCGAGGCCGGCCGCGGTCAGGAGCTGCCCCAGGCGTCTCTCGATCTTGAGCGCCGTCTCCTTGTAGGTCTGGTAATCCGTGCCGATCGGGTCCTCGATGTCCCAGCCGTAGAGGACCGCCTCCGGCACCTCCCAGACGGTCCGGAGGTGGTGGTAGATGGACGCGTCCATGGCGATGATGTGGTCGAAACGGCCGAGGTCGAAGGCCCCGACCGGCCGGGCCACGTGGGCGGAGATGTCGATCTTGTAGACGACCTTCATGACCAGGACGGCCTCTTCGGAGGCCGGGCCTCCGGCCGCCGCGATGCCGGCGCTGGCGACCTCCGCGGCCGGGCCGAGACGCTTGCGGGCCAGGCCCTCGGCCATCGGGCTGCGGCAGATATTGCCGTAGCAGACGAACAGAAGACGCTTCTTCCGCTTATCCATGGGCCGGCCGTCAATCCCGCCCGGCCTGGGCGCTTTCGAGCGAGACTTCCTTGGCCTTCTCGAAGAGGAAGGAAGCCAGGATGTACTGTTCGGCCGCCTGGGGGATGAGTCCGTCCTTGGCCATCTGGCGGGCGCCGTCCTGTTCCGTCACGGCCCGCTCGTAGAGCCAGGCCTGTTTGGACGGCGCCTCTGCGGTCTCGGCGTCCTTGCGGAGGCTCGTCGTGAGGTCCTGCAGGGCGGCCAGGGCCTGCTCCTCGTCGCCCGCCTTGGGGCTCAGGAGGTGGACCCGGGTCAGGATGCCGCAGAGGATGCGCGCGCCGGAAAAATCGTTCTTGACGAAGGCGTCCGAGGCGTCCCTTTCCTTTTCGAGCGCGAGCCAGGCGAGCAGGTTCGGCCGGCTCCCCCGCGCCCCGGCCATCTTCTGCTTGGTCTCCTGCAGCTCCTTGAACGCCGCCTCGGCCCGCTCCCGCTCGCTGACCTGGGCCAGGAGCTTGCGCATCTCGGATTCGCCGCGGTCGTAGCTCCGCTTCGACGCCTCGAGGTTGCCCGCTTCCTTCTGCTTCTTGCCTTCGGTCAGCTTGATCTGGACGCTGTCGATCCACTGGCCCAGGGCGGCCGCTTCTTTCGGGTACTTCTTCTTGACCTCGGCCAGGGCCTGCTCGAACTCCAGGGCGTCCTTCTCGCCCATGAACTTGGCCGGGTCCTTCATGAAGGGGGCGAGATAGCCCATAATGGCCGAGGCCGTGCCTCCGCCCGGACCAGGCGTCGGAACGCCGGGCGGTCCCGCCGGCGCTTCGTCTGGCGCGGACGACGGCGGCGTCGCGGCTCTCTTGACGACCGGGCCGTGGCCGCTTCCTCCCGAGACGTCCGGGATGGCCACGATGCCGCGGCGGATCCTGGCGGCAGCCTCCCCGTCGGAGGGCCGGTTGGCCAGGTAGACGACCCCGGCGATGACCAATCCGCCGACGACGAGGGCGGGCACGAGGACCTTCCTGAGGCTGAACTTGACCGT
>JAPKZE010000132.1 GCA_026393955.1 Candidatus Aminicenantota bacterium | reverse complement strand
CATGGAGGTCCCTCCCCAGCGGATCGGATGGTCGGTCATGCCCGGAATACGGACGCCTCTCG
This sequence comes from Candidatus Aminicenantota bacterium, assembly GCA_026393955.1. Lineage (GTDB taxonomy): Bacteria > Acidobacteriota > Aminicenantia > Aminicenantales > Saccharicenantaceae > RBG-16-66-30. The sequence continues at coordinate 5,732 of JAPKZE010000132.1, read as the reverse complement.
ACGGTCAGCGTATTATCGGAAGGGGGAAAAGTCAAACCTCTCTCTTCTTCGAAAGGGGCCTTTTATAGTATGATGAACCGGTCTCAACCGAGGCAGGAGTGACACCATGGGCCAAGCCACCAAGACCCCCGCGGCCGGGGGGATCAGCCGCCGGGATTTCCTCAAGTCGTCGGCCACGGCCGGGCTCGGCGCCGCCCTGGCCGGGGCGGCCTTCGGTCAGGACGCGCCGCCGGCGGCGCCCGCGCCGGCCGCCGCGAAGGGCGGCGACGAGCTTCGGGTCGCCGTCATCGGCTGCGGCGCCCAGGGCCGGGTGCTGGTCGAATCGATGCTGCGCATCCCGTCCGTCCGCATCGCGGCCATCTGCGACATCTGGTCTTACAGCCGCCAGTACACCGGCAACTACCTCAAGAAGTACGGCCACCTGGCCGCCGCCTACGAGGACTACCGCGACCTGCTCGCGTCCGAGAAGGGCCTCGACGCCGCGATCGTCGCCACGCCGGACTGGGTCCACGCCGAACACGCCAACGCCTGCCTCCGGGCCGGCCTGCCGGTCTACTGCGAAAAGGAGATGTCGAACTCGCTCGAGAAGGCCCGCTCCATGGTCCTGACCGCCCGCGAGACCGGCCAGCTCCTTCAGATCGGCCACCAGCGCCGCTCCAACCCCCGCTACATCCACGCCATCGACCGCCTCATCCGCGACAAGAAGATCCTGGGGCGGGTGACCGTCAACTTCGCCCAGTGGAACCGGGCCAAAGCCGACCTGCTGGGCTGGCCGGAAAAGTACGCCATCGACCAGGCCACGCTCGATAAATACGGCTACGCCTCCATGACCGAGTTCCGCAACTGGCGGCTGTACAAGAAGTACGGCGGCGGGCCCATGGTCGATCTGGGCTCGCACCAGATCGACCTCTTCAGCTGGGTCCACGGCGCGCCGCCCCGGTCGGTCGTGGCCAGCGGCGGCCTCGATTATTACAGGAACTGGGAATGGTACGACAACGTCATGGCCATCTACGAATACGAAACGAAGGACGGCGTGTGCCGGGCCTTCTACCAGGTCCAGACGACGACCCAGCACGGCGGCTTCTACGAGACCTTCATGGGCGAGAACGGATCGCTCGTCCTGTCCGAGATCCCCCAGCGCGGCAACTGGGCCATGCGCGAGGCCCACGCGCCCGAGTGGGATTCGCTGGCCAAGGCCGGCCTGCTCCAGTCCGAGGCCGTGCCCATCCAGAAGTCGTCGACCAAGAACATCTACGTCGACGTCCGCGTGACGGCCGAGGCGGGCCGCTGGCCCCTGCCGGTCGAGCTGGCCAAGCCGGCCCACCAGCCCCACCTCGAGAACTTCTTCGACGCGGTGCGCCACGGAACGCCGCTCAACTGTCCCGCCGAGCTGGCCTACGAGTCGTGCGTCGCCGTGCTCAGGACCAACGAGGCCGTCAAGGCCCGCCGGGTCTTCGAGTTCCGGCCGGAGATGTTCAAAGCATGAGCCGCGCGGGACGGACCTCTCTCCGGGCTGCCGGCGGAGCCCTGGCCGCCGTCCTCGTCCTGGCCGCGGGCGCCCCGTCCGCGACGACCGGGTCGGGCCAGACGCCGGCCCCGGCGCCGGCCCAGAACGGGAAGCACATCGTCTGGGACGGCGGCCGGACGCTGCCCGCCCATTTCATCCCGCTCCGCGACGAGAACGACGAGCTCATCGTCCCGACCGAGACGGACCCGCGGCCGTTCTCGGCCCGCTACACCTGCGGCCCGTGCCACGATTACGACAGGATCCGGTCGGGCTGGCATTTCGGCGCCATGACCGCGGCGAAAAGCGGCCGTCCGGGCGAGCCCTGGCTCCAAGTCGATCCGAAGACGGGGACCATCCTGCCGCTGTCCTACCGGAAGTGGCCGGGCACGTTCGAGCCTGCGGCGGCCGGCCTGACGGCCTGGGACTTCACCCTGCTCTTCGGCCGGCACCTGCCCGGCGGCGGGCCGGCCGAACCGCCAGCGGCCGAGGTCGAGGCCCACCCGGAGGCGCGCTGGAGCGTCTCGGGCCAGGCCGAAGTCAACTGCCTGGCCTGCCACAACCGGTCCGGCCGCCAGGACCACAGCGAGTGGGCCAAGCAGGTCCTGCGCGAGAACCTGCGCTGGGCGGCCACCGCCGCGGCCGGCGTCGGGGAGGTCGGGGGCATGGCCTCCCGGCTCAAGGAGACCTGGGACATCGCCGACGGGCCCAACGTCGACGACCACGAATGGGCCGTCGTGCCGTCGGTCAAATACCGGACGGTCGATTTCGACGCCAAGCACCGCTACTTCTTCGATCTGAGCTACCGGCCCTCCGACGACCGCTGCCTGGCCTGCCACTCGGTCGCGCCGAAGGACGCGGTCCGATGGAGCGCCGACGCCGACGTCCACGCGGCGGCCGGGCTGAAGTGCGCCGACTGCCACAGGAACGATCTCGGCCACGCCATCGTCCGCGGCTACGAGGGCGAGGCCGCCGAGACGGGCAACAAGACCGCCGCCTCCTTCACCTGCCGGGGCTGTCATCTCGGGGAGGACGCCGACGGCGGGAAGACGGTCGCGCCGGGGCGCCTCGGGGCCCCCACCCCGAAACACACCGGGATCCCGCTCGTCCACTTCAAGAGGCTCGCCTGCACGGTCTGTCATTCGGGCCCGAAGCCGCAGGAGGGGTTCACCCGCGTCCGGACCTCGCGGGCCAACCGGCTCGGCGTCTACGGCGTCGCCACCTGGTCGACCGACACGCCGGCGATCCTCGAGCCCGTCTATAAGAAGGATGCGGCCCACAGGATCGCCCCCCACCGGCTCGTCTGGCCCGCCTACTGGGCGCTGCGATCGGGCCAGGACCTCACTCCCCTAAAACCAGGGACCGTCGAGGCCGCGGCCGGCGACATCCTCGATCCGGAGGAGCGCGTCGCCAAGGTCCTCATCGCCCTGAGCCAGGTCATGGCCGGGGACGAAACGCCCCTCCTCGCGTCGGGCCTCTTCGTCTTCGCCCCGACCGTCGACGGCGGCCTCGACGCGGCGAAACGGGACAAGGGGAAGGCGGGCGAGGCGGCCTTCTGGGGGATCGGCAAGGGCCCGGAGGTCCTGCCGCTCGTCCCCGACTTCGATCCCGCGGCGGCGGACAAGGACCCGGCCATCGAGACGCGATTCCAGGAAGTCCTCCAGGCCCTGGGCACGGTCGCCGACCGGCCGGGCGAGCCGGCCATCGCCGTCCGGAAGACGCTCTACCGTCTGGCCGACGGCTTCCTCGAAGTCTCGGAGATACCCGCCGAGCTCGGCCCGGCGGCCGGGCCGGGCTGGCTGGCCCAGGGGAAATTCCTGCCCCTGGCGACGGACTTCGACGTCCGGACCGTGACCGCCAAGGCGGGCACGGAGCAGACGCTGACCGAGGAGCAGGTCGGCCTCGTCCTCAAGGCGATGGCGAAGACGGCTCCGGCCGGCGACTGCGTCTATCTCTCCGGCGGCCGGCTCTTCCATCTCGACAAGAGCGGACGGCTGACGTCCCGCAAGGACGCGGCGGCCGGGCCCGTGACCTGGCCCCTGGCCCACGACGTCCGGCCGGCCCAGCAGTCCCTCGGCTGGGGCGGCTGCACGGATTGCCACAGCGGCGGCTCGGACTTCTTTTTCGATTCGATCAAGGGGACGGGGCCGCTGCTGACGAAGAGCGTGGACAGGCGCTCGGCCGCGGCCTTCATGGGCCTCGGCGGGCTGTTCCAGCGCGTCTTCGGCCTGTCGTTCATCGTCCGGCCGGTATTCAAGATCGTCCTGGCCATTTGCGCGGCCGTCGTCGGGTCTCTTCTTTTCCTGGCGGCCCTGATCGCGCTCGGCCGCGTCGCCGGGTTCCTGGAGAAAAGGTGAGCGCCATGCTGTTCCCGATCGTCACCCTCTTCTCGGTCGCGGGAACCGTCCTCGGCCTGGCCTTTCATCGCTTCTGGACCACCCGCGAGGAGGCCCGGTCCTCCCTCATCTACACCGAAGTCGGCAGGCGCTTCTTGGCCTGGTTCGCCCTCCGGACTATCCAGATGTCCCGGAAGGCGTCGCCGAAGGCCTGCTGGACGTATGTCAAAAGACTGCCTCTGTGGCGGGAGCCCGTCCTGGAGAAGTGGCTCTTGATCGGCTTCTACGGGAGCTTTCTGTATCTCGGGGCGAGCGGCTTCTTCTTTGCCGTCTTCATCCCCCGCGGGCTCTTCGGCTTCCCGCTCGTCGGCCACGTCATGGCGGGAGGCCTGTTCGCGGTCTCGCTCGTCCTCCTGGTCCTGTTCAAAGGCCGGAATTTCGTCTCCGTGCCCGGGCCGGTCAGCCTGAGCCTGGCGCTTCTCGACCCGCGCCGGATGGGCATCACCGCCGGCCGGGTGAAGATCTGGGCCTTCTGGCTCTTCGTCGTCGCCGGATTCCTGCTGACGGCCTCGGCCCTACTGCCCATGCTGCCGCTCCTGCGCACCCCGGGGCAGAGGTTCATGTTCGAGTTCCACCGCTACAGCGCGCTCGTCTCGGTCCTGACCGGCCTGGTCTTCGCCGGCCTGGAGGCCTTCGCGGCCGAGCGGCCGCCCTCAGCCTGAGCTTCGCGACCGGGGACCCGGCCGCTCACTTCGTCCGCGGCGAGGGCTGCCGATCTCCGTTGTCGTAGACTCCGATGAGCTCGGCCGCCCGCCCGTCCTTGATCACGAACTCGATCCGGAAGCTGTCGAGCCCGTCGAGGGCGAACAGCGTCACGGTCATGGGCATGAGCCGGTATTTCGGGCCCGTCCGCTGGTAGAACAGCTCGCCGTTCTCGAACGTGACCTTGCGCTCGCCGTAGACGCCGGCGTAGGTCTTCAGGACCTTCGGGTCGATGTGCGGCCGGTTCTGCTCGACCTTCACCCCCGCCAGGATCCACTCGTATTCGGCTTTCCGCTCGGGCGTTCCGGCCTTGGCGGCCAGCTTCTCGACGGCCAGCGCATAGGCCCTGTCGAAAGCCTCGGCGGCCGGCACGGCAATGTCCGGCGTGACCCCCGTCCCCTCCCAGTTCGTCTTCGAGACGGGGTTGATGGCCCGGGCGAAGGGCACCCGCAGGACGAAGTCCGTCTGGACGATCCTCGTGCCCGTCGGGTGGGCGCCGCCGCCCGTCGTCTCGCCGATGACGGTCGCCCGCTTGAGGTTCTTCATGTTGTAGGTGAATTCCTCGGCCCCCGAAAAGGTCCGGGCGCTGGTCAGGATATAGAGGTCGGCATTGGCCGCCCGGGGGCCCGGGACGTAGGGCAGCGTCCAGTAGTTCTCGGTCGTGTCCGTGGCCCTGGCGTAGAGGTCGTTGAGGTGGACCGGCTCGGAGAAGAAATAAGAGCTGATGAGCTGGATCTGGGCCGGGTCGCCGCCCCCGTTCTGGCGCAGGTCGACGATGACGGCGTCGCAGTAGGCTAGGAAGTTCATGGCCGCGACGGCCGTCGGGCCGGCCTCGTCCGGGGAGGCGAAGCCGCGGAAATCGACGTACCCGATGTTCCCGGCGAGCCGCTCGACCTTGCGGAAGCCGAAATTGTTCCGGCGGGATTCGAGGAGCCGGCGCTCGCGGACCTTGTTCGCCTCCTCCTCGCTCTGGCCCATGAGGCGCCGCATGTCCTCGGCCAGCGCGGGATTGAAAGCGAAGCCGATGTGCCCGTCCTTGCTCACCTCGGACAGCGTCTGCGAGACGGCCTGGGCGAACGCCGGCGCGGCATCGAGCTTGTCGAAATCGCCGCTCTTGAGCCGGGTCCGCA
>JAPKZE010000438.1 GCA_026393955.1 Candidatus Aminicenantota bacterium | reverse complement strand
GAAGTCTTTGCGGCAGATTCGATGAGCTTTATGCAGAAGGCTGAAATCTCTGCCGATGGTAATACGTGGACGCCTTTATTCGAGGCTAAATTTACAAAGGTCGAATCCGCTCCTAATAAACTGCATTAGGTTCTGGCAAACGCACGGACACGGTTGTGACACGAGAGTCAAATCAGGGCTCGTAAAATCCCGTGTCTAGCAATAGGCGTGTGGGTTCGATTCCCTCCTCCGGCACCACTTCAACTGAGGACGGAACCAAGCCTCGCTAAGGTAGGCGGTCGAAGCCTGCGGGAAATCCTCACGCGAATAACGAAGTAGCCGGGGCGCGGCTACTTATCCGACGCGGCACGCTTCTTGAATTCGCCCACGGTGCGGATGCCCGCGACGAGAGAGATGAACCAGCCGACGGGATAGGGAAGCATGGTCGAGGCCCACCACACCGAAAGGCCGGTCGTTCCGCCGAATCCTCCCTTGCTGCTCAAGATCCACATCGCGGCGATGCCGGCGGCCGCCAGACAGAACGCCCCCAGAAGGAGCTTCCGGCGTCGGGCTTTGCCCAGGAACGCCCCTGCCGCCACGACCGCGATGCCGGGAAGAATGATCATCGAGACTTCGAGCGGATCGATCATGCCGATCACCATGAGCGCCAGTCCGACAATAGCCAGGATCCTGGCCCACCGGGCGCGCTTATCCATCTATTTCCTTCTCGTCCCCGTGATCCCCGCCTCGCCGTACTGAAGCGAGAGCATCCCCGAGAGCTTGTCCTCGGCCACGATGGCCGAAAAATCGATGACCATGCCGTTGCCGACGGTCACCGAGAACTTCACGGTGTTGTTCTCGAACGTGAGGTTGGCCATCTCGGAGGTCCCCGAGGCCCCGGAGAATTTTCCGGCCAGCTTGTCGTCCTTCAGCGTGAATTCGAAGACGAACTCGCGGGCGCCGTCCTCCGTCTTGACGTCCCAGATCCCCAACAGCCCGTCCCATTTCTTGGCTTGGTCGGCGGCCGTCGTCAGGGTGATGACGAAAAGCGCTGCTAGCAGAACGGCGGTCAGGCGCGGTGTGTGTGCGATCATGAGCTTTCCTCCTTGACGGTCCGTCCGGTCCTCAGTATTGGACAGCGGTCTCCACGGTGAAGAACTTGTAATCTATATAGAGGATAGTTGTCAAAGCCTGCACATACTTCTGGCCGCTCTTGACGTAGGCTTCCTCGGTCGTGTCCTTGCTCGGGAAGCGGAGACCGTTCTTCTCCATCCCGTACTCGGTGAGGGAGGTCAGCTGCGGCTCCGCCCCATACTCCCGGGCCCTGGCCTGGACGACCTGGAAGTTGCCGACCGAGGCCTGGTCCCAGGCGATCCTGGCGATGCTGCCGTCGTCCTCGCGGATCCAGATCCGGCCGTAGCAATGCTGGCGTTCGAGGCCCGGCTTGGGCACGGCCTCGATGATCACGACCGTCTTGCCCTTCCGGGTCTCCTCGCCGACGATGCGGTAATCGTGCCCGGACTGGGCGGATTCGCCGACAAGGCCGATCGGGCCGAAAAGCGCGTTCTGGACCCTGATGGTCGTGGTCGTGAGCTCGGCCTCTCTTTCCTTCTTCTTGCGGCCGTTCTCCTCGAGAAGGACCCGCTTTTCCGTTCTAAAGGCGCCCCGGCGGACTAACTGGTAATCGTAGACATAGGTGTTCTCGTAATAAGGCATCTTGGCGGGCTTGTAGGAATAGCCCACTCCCGTGCCTCCGACGCTGGTGTTGGGAACGACGACGTCGGGGGCCTCGAGCCTCATAGCGTAGGCCCGTTCCTCGATCTTCTCGACGCAAGTGAAATCCAGGGCGGCCGTATCGAGCCTGAGGCAGTAGGCCTTGGCCTTGGCCAGGAGCTGGGCCAGCCTCTGGCCGGGCGCCGCCCCCTGTCCG
>JAPKZE010000261.1 GCA_026393955.1 Candidatus Aminicenantota bacterium | reverse complement strand
GTCCCCTGATGGGAAGAGCGTCTATTTTAGCAAAGACGGGGTCAAAACTTAAATCTTATAATTTTCTATCGGCCGAAGAGGCCCCATCTCTGAAAATTATAAGATTTAAGGTTTGACCCCCTCAGTAGAGCAGATAGGGCTTGCGGAGGACGGCGAAGGCGTCCAGGCCGGGCTGGATGTTGGCCAGGATGGTCGCCACATCCGTTCCAGCCTCGAGGGCCTTGCGGACGGAGGCCGTCCCCATGACCTGATCGAAGTAGCTCACGTGGAATTCGAATTTCCCCGGATAGGCGTCTCGGACTGTCTTGATGATCTGAAGGACCGTCGCGAACGGCCTGAAGGCCGCCCGGTCAGTGACGTGGAGCTGGCAACCGCCGCAGAGCTCGCCCTGGAACTTGGAGAAGGACGGCGTGAACCAAGCTTCCCGGAATCGGACCCCCGGGAGTCCCAGGCCGTTGAGCGTCTTGGCCAGGTCGAAGCCGTCGATCCAGGGTGCTCCGAAGAATTCGAACGGCTTTGTCGTCCCCCGGCCTTCGGACAGGTTCGTCCCTTCGAGCGCCACCAGGCCCGGGTAAACCGTCGCCGTGTCGAGCGTGGGCATGTTCGGGGACGGGATGATCCAGGGGAGCCCGGTCTGGTCGAACCACATCGACCGCGTCCACCCCTCCATGGGGATGACCGTCAGCTTGGCGGTGCGGGCCAGGAACTTGTCGTTGAACAGACGGGCCAGCTCTCCGGCGGTCATGCCGAAGCGCAGGGGGATCGGGAACAAACCGATGAACGAGCTGAACTCGGGGTACTCCAGCATGGGCCCTTCCATATTCTCGCCGTCGATGGGGTTCGGCCGGTCGAGGACGATGAACTCGACCCCGTTCTCGGCGGCCGCCTGCATGCTGTAGGCCATGGTGGCGACGTAGGTATAGACACGCGTCCCGACGTCCTGGATGTCGAAGATCATGACGTCGACCCCTCCGACCATGGACGCTTCGGGCACCTTCCCCGTCTTTTGGGTGTCGAACGAGCGCATGAACTCGTCGATGTTATTCAGCATCCCCGGTTCGGGCTTCATCGATTGCCCGTAGAGGCTGAAGACGGGAAGGTTATATTCCGGAATGCCGTATTTCCGGTCTACATAAAAGGGGACGTACTGTCCGGCTTGGGCGTCCCCTCGGACGCCGTGCTCAGGACCGTAGAGCGCGACGAGCTTGACCGAAGGGTTCGTCAGCAAGAGGTCGATCGTCGTCCGCAGGCTCGAGTCCGTGCCCGTCGGGTTGGTGATGAGGCCGACCCGTTTGCCTTTGACGAGATCGAGATGCTTCTCGAGGAAGACCTCGACGCCCAGCTTGACCCGGACGGAGGCCTGCGGCGGCGGCACGTTGGCTCGCTCCGGCCCGCCGCATCCCGCAAGGGCCAGGCCGAGGCCCAGAGCCAGGCCGAGGACCGCCGGGACCGTCCCCGCCCTTCCTGTCCTCCCGATCGTCACGACGCTCGGTCGTCCGTTCATGGCCCTTCGCCCTTTCAATGCCGATTTGCCCGCCCGCTCAGGATATCAGCACGCGCGCCGGCGAGTCAATTGGCCAGCCCTTGATTCCCTCCCGAAAAACGACAATAATGAAGTCGGATGGCTACACGGGGAAAAGGGCCTTTCGCGAAGCGCCGGCTTCTCCTGCTGACCCTCGCCTTGGTCCCCCTCCTCTTCCCTGCCGTCGCCGACATCCCGTTCGAGTGGACCGGGGTCGACCGGGTCGTGGCCGTGGCCGACCTCCACGGCGACTTCGATCGCTTCGTCTTCATCCTCGCCCACCCCCAGATCGACCTAGTCGACGCGGACCTCCACTGGAAGGGGGGCCAAGCCCACCTCGTCCAGCTCGGCGACGTCATGGACCGCGGCAACCGGGCCAAAGACATCCTCGACCTCCTCATGCGCCTCGAGAAGGAAGCCGCCGCGGCGGGCGGCATGGTCCACATGCTCCTCGGCAACCACGAGGAGATGAACATCACCGGCATCGCCCTGGACTACCCGGGCTATGTCACGGTCGAGCAGTTCCTCGACTTCGTGACCGAGGAGTACCGCCGGGAGAAGGACGACGAGTACCTCGCGACGCTCCCGCCCGAGGAGCGGAAGCAGGCCGCGATCGAGGGGTTCGACCCCGCCGTCGACGAAGCCTACGCCGCCTTCTGGCGGAAGATCATCCTGGCCAGGGGCGCGGACGCCATGCACGCCTACGTCACGGGATTCAACCGGACCTATGGGGCCTGGCTCGTCCGGCAGAACACCGTCATCAAGGTCAACGACGTCGTCTACGTCCACGGCGGCATCAGCGAGGCCCTCTCCAAGTGGCCGATGCGCGAGATCAACCAGGTCATGCGCAGCGAGCTCGAGTTCTTCCAGGGGCGCATGCACAATCCCCAGGATTTCAGCAAGCCCTTCCACCCCCGGCTCGTCTATGATCCGGGCAGCCCGCTCTGGTTCCGGGGGCTGGCGACGAAGGACGAGAAGACCGC
>JAPKZE010000483.1 GCA_026393955.1 Candidatus Aminicenantota bacterium | reverse complement strand
TCGGGAGATGATAGGAGGGGTGACGGGATGGCCTAAGATGGCGTTGTCGAGGCCGGGCCGACCCGGATCGACCGAGCCAGGTCTTCTTGAAGGCCCGGCCCCAGGAGAAGGGTCATGAAAAGAGGAATAGGGATCGTCGGAACGGCGATGACGGGGGCGGCCATGCTGTTCTGGTTCGCGTCTTCGGCCGCGGCAGCTTCCCACGCGGGTCCGCACAACAGGCGGGGCGGCCGCGGGCCGACCTATTCGGTCGCGGAGCCGTCCACGATCGCACTGCTCGGGGCCGGATTGGTCGCCCTCGGCGTCTACGCCAAGCGGAAGAACCACAAGAAGTCGTAGCCGTCTCTCGATCGGGGCTGTCCCTCTTCTTCCCGTCTCCCCGTTTGTTGACCGTCGCCTGAAGGCCGTGCTATAAACGGCCTTGAGGAGACGCGCGATGAAAAAACGGCTCTATCTGTCCTTTCTGATCCTCGGGCTGGCCGTCCTGGGCCTGTCGTCCCTGCCGGCTTCACCGACCTCGGCGGGCCAAACGGACCAGTGGCTCGAATTCGATTCCTGCACCAGCGTCCTCGTCGGCCGGCTGGCCTCGGTCGACGGCTCGACCATGACCTCGCACTCCTGCGATTCGGGCACGGACCGGACCTGGATGACCGTTGTCCCGAACATGAAGCACAAGCCGGGCGAGAGGGCCAAGGTCTACTACGAGCCCAAGCGCTCGAAGGGCCCGAACGACCCCGACCGGCTGGAGACGGGCGAGATCCCCCAGGTCGCCGAGACCTACGCCTTTCTCAACGCCGCCTACCCGATCATGAACGAGCACCAGCTGGCCATCGGCGAGACGACGATCGGCAGCCGCGGCGGCCTCACCAGCGAGAAGGGCATCATCGACGCGCCCGAGCTCTACCGCCTCTGCCTCGAGCGGGCCAAGACGGCCCGGGAGGCCATCCGCGTCGCCGACGAGCTGACGAAGACGTGGGGCTACAACGACTGGGGCGAATGCTTCACCTTCGCCGATACGAAAGAGGTCTGGCACTTCGAGATCCACGGCCCCGGCAAGAACAAGATCGGCGCTGTTTGGGCGGCCCGGCGCGTGCCCGACGAAGAGATCGGCGTCTCGGCCAATGCCGGACGCATTCGCGAGCTCGACCTGGCCAATGCGGACTTTTACCTGGCTTCGGCCAACGTGACGTCCCTGGCCGAAGAGATGGGCTTCTGGTCGAAGGCGAGCGGCAAGCCCTTCGATTTCACCTACGCCTATGATCCCGATTCGCGGACGAGCCTCTACTGCCGGCGGCGGGAGTGGCGGGTCCTGAGTCTGCTGGCGCCGTCGCTCCGGCTCAATCCCGAGTCGGAGAACTACCCGTTCTCGGTCAAGCCCGACAAGAAAGTCAGCGTCGCCGACGTCCTGGCCATCTTCCGCGACACTTACGGCGGGACCGAATACGACATGACCCGGAGCTTGACGGCGGTCAACCGGAAGGGGGAGACCGTCAAGAGCCCCGTTGCGACGCCGTTCATGAACGGCGATACGCTGGCCCTCTTCCGCCTGAAGCGGGAGCGGACGATCTGCTCGCCAGCGGCCACCTACCTCCAGATCACCCAGTCGCGCGACGGGCTGCCCGGCCCGATCGGAGGGATCGTCTGGCTGGGGTACGACAACCCGGCCGCGACCCCGCACGTGCCGATCTACATCGGGATCTCGCAGATGCCGGCCTCCTACATGGTCGACGGCCGCTGGGCCTTCAGCCGCGACTGCGCTTGGTGGGCCTTCCGGACGGTCAGCCGGCTGGCCAACTTCCGCTGGCAGGAGATGTCGAAGGACATCGAGGCGGTCTGGAAGCCGATCGAGGACAAGGCTTTCGCCGACCAGGCTAAATTCGAGGAGGAGGTCCTGGCCCTCTACAGGAAGGACCCGAAGAAGGCCCGCGACATGCTGACCAAGTACTCGCACGATATCGCCAACAAGGCCGTGGCCGCCTATTGGAAGCTCGGCGACGACCTCTGGCTCAAGTACTCCGGCCAGTTCTAAATGGGGGACATGTCCCCGAATTAGAATGACAATCGCCGGGCTGCACGTCCTCGACTTCGCGATCGTCGTCGTCTTCGTCCTCTTCGTCCTCTGGCTCGGGTGGCGGGCGTCGCGAAAGACCAAGACGACCGACGACTTTTACGTCGCCGGCCGCCGTCTGGGCAAGTTCTATCAGTTCTTCCTCAATCTGGGCACGTCGACCAACGCCGACCAGGCCATCGTCGTCTCCCGCGAGGTCTACCGCCAGGGCATCGGCGGCATGTGGATCCAGTACCTCGTCCTCTTCCTGACGCCGTTCTACTGGTTCACGACGGCGTTCTTCCGCCGCGTGCGCCTCGTGACCATCGGCGACTTCTTCACCGAACGCTTCAAGAGCCGCTTCCTGGGCGCCGCTTTCGCCGTCTTCACCCTGTTCATGGCCTTCCTCGGCAACGGCGTGGGCTACATGGTCGCGGCCAAGACCATGATGGCCCTGACGCCCAAGCCCGCCGCGAAATACACCCTCCAAGAAAAGGCCAGCGTCGACCTCTTCCAGGAGTACCGGGCGCTCCAGATCAAGTCGGATAAGGTCGCGCTCGACGGGACCGAGGCGGCGCGCCTGGCCGCGCTGGGCGAGCGCCAGAAGAAGGGCGAGCTCAAGGCCTTCATCTCCTATACCGATTCCGTCTCGATCTACCTCATTTACACCGTGATCGTGGCCATCTATACGATGATGGGCGGCTTCCTGGCCGCGGCCATCACCGACGTCATCCAGGGGTTCTTGCTGACGACCTTCTCGCTCATGCTCATCCCCATCGCCCTGCACCGCGTCGGCGGCTTCGCCGGCTTGCACGCCGCCGTGCCGGACTTCATGTTCAACCTCTTCGGGTCGGCGGCGACGAGCGAATACGCCTGGTACACCATCCTGGCCATGGCCCTGGCCAACCTCGTCTCCATCATCGCCGTGGCGACCGGCATGCAGACGGCCGGCTCGGCCAAGAACGAGAAGACCGCCCGGGTCGGCATGATCGGCGGCATGTTCTTCAAGCGTTTCATCATGATCTTCTGGGCCCTGACGGGCCTGCTGGCCATCGCCCTTTATTCGGGCCAGCTCCACGACCCCGACCTCATCTGGGGCCACATGACCATGGACCTGCTCTTCCCGGGGGCCATCGGGCTGATGATGGCCGGGGTGCTTTCGGCCAAGATGTCGAGCCTGGCCGGGTCGAGCGTCTCGTACTCGGCGCTTTTCATCCGCAACCTCTACCAGCCCTTCGTCAAGCCGAAGTCCGACCGCCACCTCCTCAACGTCGGGCGCGTCGCCATCGGCGTGACCCTGCTCGGCGGGGTCGGCGTGGCCCTGTTCATCGGCAACCTGCTCGATCTCTTCAAATATTTCATCTCGCTGCCGGCCATCTTCGGCGCGGCCATCTGGCTGGGCTTTCTCTGGCGCCGGGTTACCAAGACGGCCGTCATCGCCCAGGTCTTCGTCTGCTTCGCCATCTACG